>JBFHKM010000011.1:0-41888 GCA_041595335.1 Sphaerochaetaceae bacterium | reverse complement strand
TAGTAGTTACAGAACCACTAATCCCAGCAAAAACCATGCTACTTCCAAGCACAGCAGTTAATAATAAAGCAGAAACTTTTTTCATACTTCCTCCAAATAGTTTCGGGAACATAGTAAAACCATGCTTTTTCCCTTAAAATCCATATATATCTTGGATTGTAGCAAGGGGAATTCCATCTGTCAAGATTTTTTTTCCCTGGCTCAAACCAAATCGACGAACGCTAGACTCCAATAAATAGCTGTCAAGCTACGCATTTTTGTCTTTATAACTATTCATTCTATTGACAATAGTCAATTTGTCAACAAATAAATTGCTTCTTTTATTATGACAGTCTTTTTAAAAATGTCAACATGCCCACCAATTGGGCTTAAATACCTTTTAAAGTATCTAATTACACTTCCAATAGTTCAGAAGAAGGATTTTGATAAATCCATGTCTCTATATCTATTGAGAGGTACATAAGGTTACAAGAATAGTCTATATTTTTTAATTTTTTAGACATATTTATATATTTTGTAGTATAAAAGGACAAGATTATCTTATAATCTTCTCTGTTTAACTGTCTGATCAATTTGTCTAAAGCCATGTTAAACAGACCTATTCCACGATATTCTTCACTGACTCCATAGCTTATAATTTCAGCGATTTCACTCGATTTTTTTTTGTATTCAATAAAACCAACTAAAATATTTTCTGAAGTTAATATACACAAATGTTCAGTATTTTTATGTGCCGAAAGGTGATTATTCAATAAAATCTTCTCCACGTCACTCAAATCATCAATTAATTTTTTACTTAATTTGTCAATTTCTTCCTTTTTTTCGTCGTTTTTATATAACTTGAAGTCGAAATCTTCAAGCAATAGATCATCAGGTAATTCCTCAATATCAAGAGGTAATTTATCGAGATTTATAGCACCATTGTTGTACTCATACCACTTAATTACTATCTCTTTCATATATGTAGCTTTGTACAAATACCACTGTCTTTCTATAGCTTGATTTGAGTGCAATACTTCTTTAAATTTTCTAAATACACCACGACCTGTATGGAGTACTTTATTGAGCTTTTCAGCATACAAAGGATTCTTCAAATCATTGACGAATTCCTCTCTCATTTTGAAACCCTGGAGTGGTCCCCACTCCGGTACCATAAGGAATCTTTGTGGTATTGTATTTAATACAAATTTAACATAGTGTCCAGGGTTCTCTTCTGATGGAACCTGAACCTCTCTCTCTATATCTTCAACCTCTATTAAATTATTTGAGAACAAATCTAAATAGCCAATTGATTTTTGATTATCCATTGAGAATATTATTTTTTTTATTAAGTTATCTGTTAATGGTGGCATTGCATACGCCTTATTTGAGTTATCCATTACCATTTCGCTCCTTTACTTCCACATTAAAACAAAAATTGAAATGAAATTCCATTATGTTCAAGAACTTTTCTTCCGACCTTGTTAAGTAATAATAAATAGAGTGTACCACAAAATTACTGATATCGGGGTTATTTTCTTGTCTTATTGAAAAATTAGCACTATATTTAAATTACAATAAAAAATACAGGAGTGAAATTATGAGTATTATTGAATCAATTGAAGCTCGAGAGATATTAGACTCTAGAGGTAATCCAACAGTCGAAGTAGATTGCTTACTTGAAAGCGGAGCTTTTGGTCGTGCTGCAGTACCTTCAGGCGCATCAACCGGTGTACATGAAGCTGTAGAACTTAGAGACGGTGATAAAAAACGTTTCATGGGTAAAGGGGTTTTGAAAGCTGTAGATAATGTAAATACAGTAATCGCACCAGCTATCGAAGGCATGGATGCCTTAGACCAATTAACCATTGATATGGCAATGATTGAATTAGATGGTACCCCTAATAAAGCAAAATTGGGTGCAAATGCCATTTTAGGTGTTTCTCTTGCAGTAGCTCGTGCAGCTGCAGACTTTTTGCAACTTCCTTTATTCTCATACTTGGGAAATTTCCATTCCAACACATTACCAGTTCCAATGTCTAACATTCTAAATGGTGGTGCACACAGTGATAACAAAGTAGACTTCCAGGAATTCATGATTATGCCAATCGGCGCAGTTTCTATCAGAGAAGCAATCAGAATGAATGCAGAAGTATTCCACAATTTGAAAAAAGTTTTAACAAAGAAAGGCTACAACACCAGTGTTGGTGATGAAGGCGGATTTGCTCCAGACTTGAAATCAAACGAAGAAGCACTTGATGTTATCATGGAAGCAATTAAAAATGCTGGTTACACAACAGGTCGTGATGGTCATTACATGATTGCATTGGATCCTGCTGCATCAGAATTATTTGATGAAGAATCAAAAACTTACAAACTTCGATGGTCTACTGGTGAAGAATTAACAAGTCAGCAGATGGTTGATATGTGGGTACGTTGGGTAGAAAAATATCCTATCATCTCTATCGAAGACGGCATGGCTGAAGACGATTGGGAAGGTTGGAAATTAATGACTGACGCACTTGGTGACAAGATTCAGATTGTTGGTGATGATTTATTTGTTACAAATACAGATAGATTACAGATGGGTATCGACAAGAAAGTTGCTAACTCAATTCTTATTAAACTGAACCAAATTGGTACTTTAACAGAAACTTATGATGCAATTGAAATGGCAAAACGTCATGGATACACATCCGTTGTTTCTCATAGAAGTGGTGAAACAAGTGATACATTCATTGCTGATTTAGTTGTAGCTTTGGGAACAGGTCAAATCAAAACAGGCTCAATGTCTAGATCTGATAGACTTGCAAAATACAACCAATTGATGCGTATTGAAGATTATCTAGGTGATGATGCTCGATATGCTGGTAAGAATGCATTCAACATCGAACTATAAAAAAAACAGAGTGCAATAAACTCTGCTTTCATAAATAATTATCGAAGGTTCCAAACTTAGTTGCTTGGAACCTTCTTTTTGTATTAGAAGTTCACTGCATAACTTGTAACAGTAACAATCAAATATGCTGAAAGTAAAATTATTCCAACAGGACGTTTCAATGAGTCCTTCGAGAATGAGATTGCTAACTTACAAACAAGCAATACAAATATCATTGCAGGGAATAAGATGTAGAAGAAGTTTGTATCAACATGCAATCCACCTTTAGTTACAGAGGCAGCTGCTCCAACTACAAACAGTACATTCAATATATCTGCACCTAAAATATTACCAATAGCAAGATCTCCATATCCTTTTCTAGCAGCTGTTATACCTGTGATCAATTCAGGAAGACTTGTTCCAAAAGCAACAAGTGTTGCAGCAATTACTGTCTCAGGAATGTGTATACGAGTTGCAAACTCTTGAACAACAGGAATCAATACCTTTGAAGAGAGAACAACGAGAATTATACCAAATATAAGTTTAATCAGAATCTTAGCAGTAGATAAATCATCCGGAATTTCAATATCACTCACACCATCATCTTCGCCACTCTTAGAGCGTTTGATTGTGTTGAATAGATACAATACCAATATAGCTAAAAATACCCAACCCATATATTGAGGAATTGTTCCACCATTATTGAAAGCTCTTATTCCACCACCAAAAATAAATGCAGTGGCAACCAAAAGCATGCTTGAACCAAATTGATACCAACTCTGTCTGCTTACAACTGATTTTTTGAATGGTAAAGGACTTATAATTGAAGAAATACCTAAGATCAAACCTGTATCACAGATTATTGAACCTACAGCATTACCCATAGCCAAATCAGGCGAACCATTCAATGCAGCCAGTACAGAGACTGTAACTTCAGGTAGAGTTGTACCCAAACTTACTACAGTAGCACCAATCAACATTTTAGGAATACCCCATTTTACAGATAAGCCAACAGCTTCATCTACTAAAATATCAGCGCCTTTTCCTAATACGACAAGACAGAGTGCAATTACTGCCACCAAAATAATCATTCCCCAAAATGTTTCGGGAACCATTGAAAGAAATTGTAAAACTAAACGATCTATCATAATGAGGATATAATATCTTATCTATTTTAAAAATGCTATGTAATTTTTAGGAAAAAAAAGGAAAAGATAATAAGTTATATTAGAAATTAAAATTAACTATTTTCTTCCAAAATTTCTTTAATAAAACTGTAAGAAAATCCAAGTTTTAACATGGAGTTGATCAATTTTTCTTTGTTATCACCAAATTTTTTTGAAAGCTTTTCATATGCACGTTGAATGACTTCTTTTTCAAGATCAGCACTTACAACAGAATCATATATTTCATCTGCAATAGAATACGAGATGCCTTTTTGCTGCAATCTTTTTATGATGACAATCTTGCCTTCAGGTTTTTTTCTGAGCCTTGTGATTATGAACATTTCGGTAAAACGTCTATCGTTCAAATAGTTTTTTTCTCTGAGTAGAGGAAAAGTTGCCTCGATTTCTGACTTTGTGAAATCTCTTAGACGAAGCTTATTTGATAATTCAAACGATGAATGCTCACGTCTAGACAATAAATCGATGGCTTTTGTTCGGCAGAGATGTATTCTGCTCAATGACTTGAGGAAGGTCAGACCTTCTTCATTTATTTCGTCCCCACTATAAAATACCAAATCAGGATAGGTATCAAGTAGATAATTGGGAACAAAAAAAGGAGAGCCCTCCTTTGGAGTGACTGTAAAGCCATCCAAAACTGCTCTCCTCTCGATTGTTGCAACAACCATAATAAATAAATATTAACGTTTGCTGAACTGGAACTTTCTACGAGCACCCTTCTGACCGAATTTTTTACGTTCAACCATACGAGCATCACGAGTCATGTAACCAGCTGTATGCAATGCACTTCTGTTGTCTTCGCTGATATCACAAAGAGCTCTAGAAATACCGTGACGACAAGCACCAGCTTGTCCTGCAATACCACCACCAACAACGTTGATTAAGATATCATATTTGCCAGTTGTTTCTGTAACAGTTAAAGGCTGTTGTAATAATGTTACAAGTAGAGGGTTAGCGAAGTATTCGCCAGCATCTTTACCGTTAACAACAATTTCACCACTGCCTTCTCTAAGATATACACGAGCAGTTGAAGTCTTTCTACGACCTACGCCTGTACCAAGATTTACTTTACTTTTAATTTCTTTTTTTGCCATTTTTACTGCTCTCCCTTATAGTTCCACTGCAATTGGTGCTTGAGCCATGTGAGGATGATCTGCGCCAGCATAAACTTTAGCGTTTGTGAATAAAGAACGACCTAAAGGTCCACGTGGTAACATACCTTTAAGAGCATGTTCCATTGGGAAACAAGGAGTTCTATCTAACATATCAGAATAGTTGGTAGCTCTGAAACCACCAGGGAAGTTTGAGTGACGATAATACATTTTATCTTCAAACTTATTACCTGACATTTTAGCTTTTTTAGCATTGATAATAATTACGTAATCACCCATGTTCTGGTGAGGTACGTATTCTGGTTTATTTTTTCCGCGTAAAATACGTGCAGCAGCTACAGCAACATGACCAAGTTCCTTGCCTTCTGCATCAATGATGTACCACTTTTTTTCCATAGTAAGTGGTTTTACAAAAATAGTTTTCATAAAAAATACCCTATTTGTTGTAGGTTTTACCCTACTTAATATATTGTGCGATAATAACTCTTTCAAATTATCATCTAGCAGGCTTCACGACCGTTTCTGACTTCTTTTACCTGATCTCAATTATTTCAAAATAAATTGAAACAATCAAAACTTCAATAAACGATGACAATGACAATACAATTTAAGTACCCATTCTGTATCATGTTTGTAAATAGTATAATCCCTAAGGAAAGGTCGGGTTATTTGGGGATTTGAGAATCCTACATCTCTACCTAATATACTTGCATAATATGTTATGGACTTAAAAAAACCAGTAAAAAAGCGTTTCAATTCATATCCAACATCAGTTGAGTACTGATATCTTTTACAAACCTCAATTCTTAGTCACTGAAACCAAATATTATTATTCACCTTAAACATTTGGTAGTCAGGTCCGTCAAAGCTAAAACATCCAAACTGAAAGCTCTTCTGTTTCTGCCATTAATTGCTATCATATGTACGCACCAATCCAAAAAAAGATTAATGCAACTCTAAAAGAAATATCACATATGCAAATATTTGTCTAGAGATATACATATATTTTTACCATATTTCTTTAATTATAAAGAATATAGCTATTTTTTTAAAGCTTTGTCAGCTTGGCAAATTTTGAAATATATTTAGCTATTTTTCCGCTATCATATTCAACAGTTATTACCTCACGTCCTCTGTTATCAACACTGCTGATTACAGTTCCATTGCCTTTTTCTTTATTATTAACTCGATCTCCAACACTGTAAGAGTCATTTCCGGCCTCTTTTTTCTCAAATTCAAACTTCTTGAATCCTTTATGAATCAAAGAACTTGCATCCTGAGGAAAATTATTGGTATTCTTGTAAATATTTGGAGTGGATCTTTCATGATGGACTCCATGACGAGGAGCATGTGTTTTTCTTTTCTCATCAAGAAGACCATACTGACCTCTATTTAAATATTTATTGGCCTTTGCATCCCATGAATTAGCCGTTGGAGTTCTAGGTCTTGAACCTATAACTTCAATATCTCTTGCATTGATCTCATCAATAAATCTTGAAGGAACTCTATCATATTCCATTCTGCCCCAAACTCTTCTAGATTTAGCACAGAACATATATAGATTCTCTCTAGCTCGTGTTGCAGCTACATAGAACAATCTTCTTTCTTCTTCTATTCCATCGTCGTCATCGCTGTTCATTCCACTTGGGAACAAAGATTCCTCAAGACCAACAATATAGACATCTTCAAATTCAAGACCTTTGGTGTTATGCATTGTGATCAATGTGACACCTTCGCCCTGAGCTGGATCTTCTGTACCAATTGTGGTTCTATCAAGAGTCACCTCTTCTAAGAAAGCTAAAAGACCTGCAGTAGAAGATTGATATTCACTTATTGCATTTACAAGCTGATTTAAGTTGTCTACCTTGAAGGTATGGTTTTTAGCATCTTCATTCATATAATAGGTAATCAAACCCATCTTATCTAAAAGATACTTGACGCCATCACCAAGAGATCCATCTTCAATCATGCTGTAAGATTCTTTCATTGTTGTTACAAACTGCTTTGCATTTGTTGAACATTTTGCTGACAGGACCTTTGATTCAATAGCAATATCAATTGCTTCAAATACATCACCCTTGGTATCTGGAAGAAACTGCTCTATCTTTTTGATAGAGGTTGGACCTATTCCACGAGCAGGCTTGTTTATCATTCTTCTGAAGTTAACAATATCTCTTGAGTTAACAAACAACTGAAGCAATGCCAAAGCATCTTTTACTTCCTCACGATCATAGAACTTCAATGCTCCAACAATTTTGTAAGGAATATGTCTTTTTGTAAGCAATGTTTCAAATGCAGATGATTGAGCATTGGTTCTGTACAAAATAGCACTGTTGTTGAAGTTATTGGCTCTGACAAGCAAAGAATAAACAGTTGATGCTTCATCCATCTCATCATCAACATAATACAGTTGAGGACGAGAGCCAATTTGGTTGTCTGTTCTCAGAACCTTGGGGTGTCTGTTTGTATTATGAGCTATAACAGATGTTGCTAAATTCAATATATTCTTGGTGGAGCGGTAATTCTGACCTAGAACAATACTTTTGGTATCCTTAAAGACTTTAGGGAATGATAAAATATTTTGTATTTCAGCACCACGGAAACGATAGATACTCTGATCATCATCACCAACAACACTTATAAAAGTATCTGGTCCCACAAGTCTCTTCAACATCTCAAATTGAGCTACGTTGGAATCCTGATACTCATCTACTAGTATCACCTTGAAACGTCTTTGAACAAAATCTCTGACTTCTTTATTTTCATCCATCAATCTTGTAGGTATTGTTATCAAATCTGCAAAATCTACATTACCAACTTCTCTGAGGGCATTCTCATAGACCTCATAGAACCTAGCAAAATTTGGTTCATTGCTTACCTCACTCAGTTTTGTACTGTAAGGAGTCAGCCCCATATCTTTTGCTTTTAAAATAGATTTCATTATTGGTCTCAACTCTTTTGCAGTCATCGATGAGTATCGAGTTTTCAAAAGAGATAGAGAATCAGAATCATCATAGATTGTAAAACCAGGTTGAAGTCCAGCTTCTGAAGAGAATCTTCTCAAAAGCCAAACTCCGAATGAGTGGAAAGTTCTTATGTTGAAAGAGTTTGGATCTTCTTCAGGAAGCATCTCCAAAACTCTCTCTTTCATTTCTTTAGCAGCTTTATTTGTAAAAGTCACAGCTAAAATATTCCAAGGATTGTAATCAAGTTCTTTAATGCAGTAAGCAATTTTTGTTGTAATAACACGCGTCTTACCTGAACCAGCGCCAGCTAGCACAAGTAAGGGATGCTCATTTTCAAGTACAGCTTCTTTTTGCTCTTTATTTAGTTTACTTAACCAATCTTCCATATTAGCCATTATAATCTCCGAGTACTGCTGCATCTAAATCAACTCCGTTGACTTTTCTGATACCAGCTTTCACAACAGATCCTGGTTGAAGATTTCTTCCCATAACAACTGTTGCACCATCGACTTCTGGAGCCTGAGAATAAATTCTGCCAATAGCGAGGTCTTCACCTTCAATCTTCTCTTCAATGAGTACATCATAAACATTACCAACGAATTTTTCTTCTAGCATCTCGCTTGTAATTTCTTCCTGAAGGTTCTGAAGTCTCAATTGATATTTAGCAGCTCTTTTATGAGCTTCATTATGTTCTTCTTCATCTCTCATATCATATGCAACTGTGTCCTCTTCTCTTGAATACAAGAAAGATCCCATCCAATCAAAACGACAGCGCTCTACAAATTTCATGACTATTTCAAAGTCTTCATCTGTCTCACCTGGGAATCCAAGCATGATTGTAGTTCTGATAACTGCTTCTGGTATTTGATCTCTGATGCTCTTTATCAACTGATAATAACTTTCTTCATTACCAACTCTTCCCATCTTAGAAAGAACATTTGCTGATGCATGCTGAAAAGGAATATCAAAGTAAGGTAAAACCTTATCATGTGTTTTAACAAAATCAATCAATTCTAGAGGGAAAGCATCTGGATGAATGTAAAGAAGTCTGAGTTTGAAATCACCTTCAATGTTACATAAAACTTCAAGTAATTCTAACAAATGAGAGTTACCATCAAAATCGGTTCCCCAAGCAGCTAAATCTTGAGCGATTACATTTATCTCTCTGATTCCACGTTTTGCAAGAGCCTCTGCTTCAGCTACGATCTGTTTTTGAGGGCGAGATCTTAGAGGTCCACGAATTACAGGAATTGCACAGTATGCACAGCAATGATTGCATCCCTCACTTAATTTCAAGTAAGCAGAACCTTTGAAGTTCAGTAGTTCATCTCTTTGATATGCATCATCATCTGGATCTGGATATTCTGGAGCAAGTACAATCTGCTCATCAATCTGTTCATCAAACAATTCATCAACAACTGTGCTGATCTGTCTGAGATCTCTATTTCCAAAGATTGCATCAGCTTCAGGAAGTTCTAAGACATCTGAATAACGTTGTGTCAAACAACCACTGAAAACAAGTTTGGCTTCAGGATTTGCACCTCTCAACTCAAACAATGCTTTTAAGGATTCTTCTTTAGCACTCTCAATAAAGCCGCATGTGTTGATTATTATTAAATCAGCTTCTTCTATGTTCTCTACATGTATGTAGCCTTTCTTTTTTAGGATGTTGAGCATTACCTCAGCATCAACTTGGTTTTTTGCACAGCCAAGACTTTCTAAATATACTTTATGTGTCATTATCGTTTATGTTTCCTTAAAATAAATATTGCCAACGCATCTTCCATATAAAAGACCCATTGGCAACCTTTGTCAATCAATTACAAATTGAATAACACTATTTTCTTTTTTTCTTTTTATCTAAAGAGTCTGCTGCAGCCTTTGCTTCATTGGATCTTGCGTCAGCTTCTGCTTCTTCCATAGAGACATTAGAATAATCTTTGTTCTCGTCATACAACCAACAAGCAACTTTCTGTTTCTCGCTGATTTCAAATGTTGGTGGTACATGACATGTACACCAAGGCATTCTCTTAGGACAACGTGCTTGGAAGTAACAACCTCTTTGCTTTTTATCAGGAGATGGAACATCACCTGTAAGAATTATTCTCTGTCTTTCTTTTTCAATTACTGGATCTGGAATTGGAGCTGCAGATAAAAGAGCCTGTGTATAAGGGTGAGCTGGATTATTATAAAGCTCATTCTTATCAGCTAGTTCTACAATCTTACCTAAGTACATAACTGCAACACGAGTTGAAATATGCTGAATAACAGCAAGGTCATGTGCAATAAATACATAAGTCAAACCTAATTCCTCTTGAAGATCATCCAACAAGTTCAAAATCTGAGCTTGAATAGATACATCCAAAGCAGATACAGGTTCATCAGCCAAAATAATTTTTGGATTCAAAGCCAATGCTCTTGCAATACCAATTCTCTGTCTTTGACCACCTGAGAATTCATGAGGATAACGGTTTTTGAAGGCTTTGTTCAAACCAACTCTTTCCATCAACTTCTCAACTTTATCTTCAATATCTAGAGAAGTTAATTTAGTTTCTAACAATCCTCTTCTATTGAAAATTTCAATTGGTTCAGCAATGATTGTTCTAACAGTCATTCTAGGATCAAGTGATGCATATGGATCTTGGAAGATCATCTGAATCTGCTGACGAGCTTTTACCAATTCTTTTTCAGGCAACTTACATAAATCAACACCATCAAAGATAACTTCACCTGAGGTTGGTCTATATAATTGAGCTATTGATCTTACAGTTGTGGATTTACCACATCCTGATTCTCCAACAATTCCCAATGTTTCACCTGGATTAACTTCAAATGAAATTCCATCAACGGCACGAATTGCACCCTTTACTCTACTGAAAACACCACCAGAACTTACTGGAAAATGCTGTTTAAGGTCTTTAACTACCAATAATGGTTCTTTTTTATCACTCATTATTTATCATTCTCCTCTGTTGAACCAATACTTTTCAATACTGCATTCTTTTCTTCGTCAGTTGCATACAACCAACAAGATACTTCATGACCATCAAAAACTTTTCTTGGTGGATAAGCATGTCTACATTCTTCCATTGCTTTGTGACAACGAGGGTGGAATGGACAACAAGGTGGAAGATCAATAACGTTAGGTGGTTGTCCTTCAATTGAGAACAACTTCTTCTGTTCTGATGATGTATCCATTCTTGGAACACTCTTGATCAAACCCTCTGTATATGGGTGTAAAGGCTTCTTGTATAAGTCATCAGTCAATGCTTTTTCTACAATACGTCCTGCATACATAACACATACTTCATCACACATACCAGCAACAACACCAAGATCATGTGTAATTAAGATTACAGATGTTCCGTATTTCTTACTGATAGATTGAATCAATTCAAGTATCTGAGCTTGGATTGTTACATCCAATGCAGTTGTAGGTTCATCAGCTATAAGAACTTTAGCATTACATGATAATGCTATAGCGATCATAACTCTCTGTCTCATACCACCAGAGAATTGATGAGGATAACTATCAATTCTTTCACGAGCTGCTGGAATACCAACATCTTCCAAAATTTTAATAGACTTCTCTCTAGCTTCTTGCTTTGAAACATCTTTATTATGAAGGCGGATTGTTTCAATCATCTGTGTTGAGATCTTTAAAAACGGATTCAAAGATGTCATTGGATCTTGGAATATCATGGAGATTTTATCACCACGAATATCACGAAGTTCCTTTTCACTTAAATCTAATATATTCTGATCTTCAAAGATTACTTCACCACCAACAATCTTTCCTGGAGGAGATGGGATAAGTTTCATAATAGAAAGGTTTGTTACACTCTTTCCTGAACCAGATTCTCCAACAATACCAATTGTCTCACCTTCTCTTACTGAGAAAGATACACCGTCAACAGCTTTAACCACGCCGGCATCGGTTAAGAAGTAGGTCTGTAAATCTTTTACATCGAGAATTACTTTTTTATTATTTTCCATTCTATTTTACTCCTAAAGCTGGTTCTTACTCTGTGGGTCAAATGCATCTCTTAATCCATCACCAAAGAAGTTCATTGCGAACAAGAACAAGGTCATTGCGATAGATGGGAAGATCAATCTCCAAGGGTAAATTGTCATACTTGAAACACCGTTACTGATTAATGATCCCCAAGAAGCAACTGGTGCTTGAACACCTAAGCCTAAGAAGGATAAGAATGATTCCTGCATAATGAATGCTGGAATTCTCAGTGTGGAATAAACAATGATAATTGATAGTGAGTTTGGAATCATATGTTTAAAAATGATTCTCCAAGTCTTAGCACCCATTGAACGAGCCGCTTCAACATATTCACTATTCTTCAAACTCATAATCTGACCACGAACCATACGAGCAATAGTCAACCAACTAACTATACCTAATGCAATGAATAAGTTCATGATACTACGCCCAAATATAGCCATTGTTATGATAACAATCAACATATAAGGTAGTCCGTACATAACATCAACAATTCTCATGATGATGTAATCAACTCTACCACCTAAGTAACCTGCAAGTGCACCTAATACAATACCAATGAATACACTGAAGAAAGTACCAACCAAACCAATCATGATTGAAATTTGACCACCATAAATGATACGTGCTAATAAGTCACGACCACTGTAGTCAGTTCCAAGTAAATAGTGTCTGTTGCTCTTTAATGTAGCAATAACTTCTGTTGTTACATTTCCATCAACTGTAATCATCTCATCATAAGGGAAGGCAATTGTTCCTTCAGTATTTTGAGCTTTTAATTCTTTTGTTACGTTTCTTAAGATCTGAGCATCAACTTTACCAACTAAGTTGTTTACAACTTTCTGTTGATATGTCTCTTCACCCATATCTTCAATAGCCTGATCAACTCTCTTTGCAAAATCTTCTTCAGATAGTACAGCTCTTTGATCATCTGTTAAGTCTAGATCATTTTGAACCAATGATCTCATTTCTTTTTGGGTCTGTTCTAAAATAGCTGTAGTGCTATCAAGTCCAAGTAAATCAGCGTAAATTTTTGCAACTTCATCACTTGAAAGTTTTTCAATCTTAACGCCATCAACTTTAACTTTATTTACAGTAATAAATAGTTCAGTTTCTATTTCTTTCTGTAATTTATCTATTTTTTTCTGTTCACTATCAGTCCATGCAAAATTGCCAGCAGCTAATTGCTTTTGACCTTCTTTGTAAACAATATCCCAAACTTTGGTGGTCTTGCTATCTTCAATCCATTCTCTGATTTGAGCATCTTGCTCATCAGTTAATTGAAGACGACCCTCTTTCCAAGATGTAAAATATAAATCTTCAAGTTTATCTTGCATCATCAATTCACCAGCACTTGTATTCCATGATGGTGGTAGGTTTTGATGATCTAATACAATTTCATCGTAAGCATATAGTGGTAAGAATGATGCAAATGCAGATAAGAAAGCATAAACGCAAACTACAACCAAACCAATTACAGCCATTTTATTCTTTCTGAGTCGCTTCCAAGCATCTTTTGTTAAACTGTTACCCTCAACAACTTGATCAAACTCATTAACAGCGCCACTCTCATTTTCGTCTTTTTTCTTTTTATTAAACATAAGTAGTCCTCTTTATTAATAAGCGATTCGTGGATCGAGTAATGCATAAACGATATCAACGAAGAAATTCATTATTACAAGTATTACAGAGAATACAATAACAACACCAACAATCAGTGTGTAGTCACGGTTAAATGAACTTTGTACGAAGAACTTACCAATACCAGGAACACGGAATACCTGTTCAATAACGATTGATCCAGTGATAACACCAGCAAATGCAGGGCCCAAGTAACTTACTACAGGAAGCATAGCGCCTTTCATAGCATGCTTCATGATGATTGTGCTATTCTTCATACCTTTTGCTTTAGCTGTTCTGATATAATCACTTCTTAATGTATCAAGCATAGAAGATCTTGTTAAACGAGCTATTGTAGCAAAGTATGCTAAAGATAAAGAGATTGCAGGAAGAACAATTGTGCCGTAACCTTCCCCGGTTGTATACCATCCTGACGTTGGTAGCCACCCGAGATTCATCGCGAAGACGAGCTGCAGGACCGGCGCGACTACGAAGTTCGGTACCGATATACCTATGACGGCTATGGCCATGGTGAGATAATCTATCCACGAATTTTGATATAAGGCAGCCAAAACTCCAAATAAAATACCGAAGAAAAGTGCAAGAACAATTGCAACTGATCCCAATACTGCAGAGTTTGGAAGGGATGTAAAGATATAGTAGTTTACATCATTGTCTTTATACTTGTAAGAAGGACCTAAATCACCTCTAACTACATCAAATAAATAACGACCATACTGTTGAAGTACAGGTTCATCTAAATGATACTTAGCTTCAATATTCGCTTTTACAGCTTCAGGAAGAGCTCTCTCGCCATCGAAAGGACCACCCGGAGCAATACGAACAATAAAAAAACTTAATGTAATTATTATAAGTAATGTAGGAATCATACCAAGCAAACGTTTGAAAATATATTTCGCCATAATTAACCTCTATTGATTCTTTTTTTTGTCTTGGAAGTGCAAAATCATCAATTAAATTCTGCACAGATACGTGCAATCTTACTTGATAATGTAACTTTATTCAATATTTATTCAAAATTTTACATAGCTAAAAAACTTTTCCCAATTTTTAACACTAATTTTATAAAAGATAGCTTATTGCTTACCTACTATTATTTTACAAAATTTAAAAAACTTCGTTTTCTAACTATTTTTTGTTTTAATTTGTGATAAAAGCCTATTAATTTGGCAAAATATAGGTCAAATATCCTTATTTTAAATCCTTTAATCCAATATCCGTATCCATATCTCTTTCACGATCTTGAAAGAAAGAAGCTCCAATATACTGACTTACGTTGAACGCCGCAGCTTCTGTAAAACCACCACTTTTTTTCTCATCAATAACCTCAATAACCACTCTTCTTTGATCATAGAGCTTTAAAGCAAATGAAACTTGAGCTCTGTAAGATCTACCTTTTTTCTTAAAATTTGGGTCATTGTTGAATGTTCCTTTAACAAAGTGTGTAATTTCAACAGTTTCAACATCTTTTATATCTGTCTCACTGCTACTCACAAAAGGAAGTACCCCAAATTTCTTATATATCTTACCTGCTGCTTCATCAAAGACCCAGTAGTCTCTATATAATATACCCACTAAGGCCAATAAAGCAATTATAATAGGTGTCCCCATCGTTGAAAAACTTTCTCCCTCAGCTAAATGCAATATTATTTGCCATGAGAAAAAGATGAAATAGAGTATACAAATCACCTTTGAGATGATTCCTGTTGAGTAATAGAGTTTAGATTTTTTGCTTTTTAAATGATATTTCAATTGTTTTCCTTGTTTTTTATGTTATTATTTAAACATTTCTGTAATATAGCGAACATTTTTTCGCTTTTTTTTATTTCTACTTGACGGAATTGCTAATCCGTCGTTTACTAGATAATGAATATTGTGGTATAGTATATATATCAGATTATATAAACAGCAAATAGAAAAAATCAATCATTAAGGAGATCTATCTATGAAAAAATCATTGTCGATTGCTCTAAGCATCTTGCTTTTAGCTACAGTCTTTGTATCTTGTGGTGGAGACAAAGAAGCTAAAGCAGAAGCTGCAGCACCTGTAACAACAACAGAAAAAGTTGCAGAAACACCTAAGACGGAGCCAGCACCTGAAGTTAAGGCTCAAACTCCTGATCAGACTACTCCAGCAGTAGCTGCAACACCAGCACCAACAACAACAGACGAGGGTGTAACATTTACACTTTCTAACGGCGCAGAACCAGCTTCTTTAGACCCAGCATTAATTCAAGGTGTTCCAGAACACAGAATTTATATGGCTATGTTTGAAGGCTTAGTAACTGTTGACCCAGTAACTGCAAATGCAGCTCCAGGCCTAGCAGAAACTTGGGAATCAAACGAAGATGGTACTCAATATACATTCCACCTAAGACACACAACATGGTCTGATGGAACACCTATCACAGCTAATGATGTAGTTTATTCTTGGTTAAGAGAATTAGCTCCAGAAACAGCTTCACCATATGCATGGTTCCCAACTATGTTCTTAAAGGGTGCTGCTGAATACAATAGCGGACAAGCAGATGCTTCTGCTGTAGGTATTCGTGCTTTAGACGATTACACTTTCCAAATGGATTTAATTGGTCCTATCCCTTATGCAGTTGATGCTTTACAGCATTACTCATTCGCAGTTGTTCCTAAACACACAATTGAAGAATTTGGTGACAAATGGACAGCTCCAGAAAATATCGTTTCAAACGGTCCTTTCCTACTAAAAGAAAGAGTTCCACAATCTTACCTATCATTCGTTCCTAATGAAAAATACTGGAACAGAGATAATATCCATATTGATAAATTAGTTATTTTATCTTCAGATGATGAAAACACTAACTACAATATGTTTACAAACGGTGAAATTGACTGGATCACAAACGTTCCAACTGACAAACTTGCTTCAGCTAAGATGAAAGATTCTTACCAAGCAAACGCTCAGCTTGCAACATATTACTACATTTTCCAAACAGAAGTTGCTCCTCTTGATAACGTACTAGTTAGAAAGGCTATTAGCTATGCTATTAACCGTGAAGACTTAGTTGAAGGCGTTACAAAAGCTGGACAGATTCCTGCTTGGGGTATCGTACCTCCAATGGCTGGTTATGATGCATTAGAGTTCCCATTCGATAGCGATGAAGAAGCTACAGAAATGGCTCAAGAATTCTTAGCAGAAGCTGGTTACCCTAATGGTGTTGGTTTCCCAACATTAGAAGTTCTTTACAATACATCTGAAGGCCACAAACAGATTGCTGAATATGTACAACAAGAATTAAAAACAAAATTAGGAATCAACATCGAACTAGTTAACGAAGAATGGGGAACATTCTTAGATGACAGATCATCTGGTGCTTTCGAATTCGCAAGAGCTGGTTGGGTTGGTGATTATCAAGATCCTAACACATTCCTAGATATGTTCATGACAGGCGCTGCTATGAATGGTGGTAAATATGCTAATGACGTATATGATACATTATTACAAGAAGCTGCTACAATCGAAAATCCTGTTGATAGACTTGGCGTATTAAGAACTGCTGAAGATATCATCGTTAATGAAGATTGTGCTATCATGCCTTTCTACTACTACATTACTGTCAACATGATTGATACTAACAAGTGGGGTGGTTGGTATAAGAACACTATGGATTACCATCCATACACCGGTATTTACCTAAAATAGTAGAAACAACATATTTCTAATTTATTAGAACTATAAATTCTAAGACCATTCTCCCTTACGAGGGGGGATGGTTTTTTACAGAAAAAAGAATGGAATGTACCAAATTTGCAAAATAAATTATATTTTTTTTATGCAGTTTATGGTATAAATATTAATTATGAATACAATTTTAACAAAAAATACCGCTGAAGGTAGAATCACAATCCCAAGTTCAAAGAGCCAAACAATAAGAGCTTTTTTAATTGCAACATTCGCTTTTGGCAGATCTACCATACATAACGTTTTATCATCACAAGATACAATATCCTGCATAAAGGCCTGCAGATCTTTAGGTGCAAAAATTACAAATGAGGGAGATACATACTCAATTGATTCCAGTGGAGTTAAGAACAATAAGAGTCCTTTGACAATTGACTGCGGAAACAGTGGAACAACTTTATATCTAGCTTTAGGCTTATGCGCGACTCTAGAAAGAGAGATAACTTTCACTGGAGATGATCAACTAAAAAAGAGACCTATTGGGCCACTGCTTGATGCTTACAGAGAACTTGGTTGTGATGTGAGTTCAACTCAATATCCACCTTTCACCATAAAGGGACCACTTAAAGGTGGAAATATTTCCATAAACTGCCCGACAAGTCAATATCTTTCATCTTTACTGCTATCAACACCAATGGCAAAACAGGACTGCACAATCACTGCTCCTCTACTATTTGAAAAACCTTATGTGACTCTAACCACTGGTTGGCTTGATAAACAGAACATTGAATATTCATCAAGTTCAGATATTCAGAACTTTGAAATTAAGAGCAATCAACATTACAGTGGTTTTGAAGATATAATCACTGGAGATTTTTCAAGTGCCACGTTCTTCTTCTGCATGGCTGCAATATGCAAATCAACAATAACAATTGCTGGATTGAATCCAAACGATGGACAGGGTGATGTACATACCCTCGATATCCTTCAAGAAATGGGATGCACCATAAAATGGAATAAAAATGAAGTCACTGTAACAGGTCCTAAAGAACTTAAAGGTGGAGTTTTCTCCTTAAATTCGATGCCAGATGCACTACCGGCTCTATGTGCTGTTGCAGCATATTCAAATGAGACTGTAACTTTCAATGACACGCCTCAGGCTCGATTGAAAGAAACTGATAGAATAGATGTCATGGTTAAGAACTTGAGAATATTAGGTGTTGATGTTGAAGAGTTGAAAGATGGAATTACAATCAATGGAGACACCCATATAAAGGGTGGAACAGTATCTGGATATGGAGATCATAGAATAATTATGGCAATGGCAATCGCAGCTCTTCAAAGTGATAATCCAATCACAATTGAAGGTATTGATGCTGTAGGAGTCACATTCCCTAAGTTCTTTGAGCTATACAACAGTCTTTTAAAGCACTAAAAACAAAACAAGAGGAAGAATTATGAAAAGCATTATTGATTTAAGATCTGATACAATTACAATGCCAACTCCAGCAATGAGAGAGGCAATCTACATGGCAGAGGTTGGAGATGATGTCTACCATGAAGATTCCAGCGCAAACAAACTTGAAAGAATGGGAGCACAAATCAGTGGAAAAGAAGCTGCTTTATTTGTTCCAACAGGCTCAATGGGAAATCTACTTTCTTTATACATCAACTGTGGTAGAGCCAACGAAGTTTTATGTGCAAAGAATGCCCACATAATACATCACGAAATTGGAGCAGTATCTGCAATTGCAGGCGTGCTCCCTATAGGTCTTGATACTCCTGATGGAATACTGAGTGCAGATGATTTTGCTCCACATATAAAAGCCAAAGGTGTATATGATATGGCAGCAACTACCCTTCTTGAAGTCGAAAATACAATTGGTGGGGCTATTTATCCCATCGAGAATTTAAAAGAAATTAAACTTCTTGCAGAACAAAGAGACATCAAAGTCCATATGGATGGAGCAAGAATCTTCAATGCAAGCGTTGCTTCAGGAATAAGTGTTGCAGAATATGCTAAATATGCAGATACATTGACATTCTGTTTATCAAAAGGACTTGGCTCTCCAATGGGCTCTCTTCTTTGTGGTGATAAACAATTTATCAATCAAGCTAGAACATTGAGAAAGATGCTAGGAAGTGGAACCCGTCAAATAGGATTCATGGCTGCAGCTGGTATCTATGCTTTAGAGAACAATGTAGATAGACTCAAAGAAGATCACTCTCGAGCTAAAAAAATTGTTGCCACTTTAGAAGAAACATCATATGCTACAGTTCATGGAAAAACTGAAACCAATATTGTCTTCTTCACTGTAGACAACATTCCATCTGAGACTGTCGTTTATATGTTAAAAGAAGATGGAATATTAGCCAATACAGAAGGCGATTATGTACGACTTGCTACAAACCTGAATCTCAGTGAGAATGACATAGAAGAGCTCTGTACAAGACTAAAAAATTTCAGTCCAATCAAATAGGAGTAAAATTTGAAAAATTTAATATTATGCTTTTCAGCTACGGGCAACAGTTACTATATAGCAAAAAAAATAGCAGACAGGACAGATGATTGTGAAATAAAAATGATCAATGAAATTACAGAAGAGAACTTTGTTACCCCAGAAAGACTTGGTATTATATTTCCAATACATGCTTCAATGGAACCTCAACCTGTAGATAATTTTATAACAGAGATCCTTGGAAAAGCTGATGATAAAACAAATCTAAAATATATTTATGCAGTATCAAATGCCTCTGTTGGATTTAGTTTTTGGGGAATAAAAAGATGTGAGATGCTCTTAAAACGAGAAGGAATCACACTGACATATGCAAATCATGTTAAGATGCCAAGTAATTATTTTGTTAAAGAATCTAAAGATTCTGATAAAAAGAATACTGAAATCATTGAAAAGAGCAATATTAAGATAGATAAGATCATTGAAGATATAGAATCAGAAAAATTCAAATTTCCAGTTTGGAAGCCAAAATTGATTGGTGCTCTTAACCATACAGTGTATCTTTCAATGATACATTCCTATGGTGCCAACTATCATGTTTCAGATAAGTGTATTGATTGTGGTCTCTGCTACAGAGATTGTCCAACAGACAACATCAAAATGGTCAATCACAAGCCAGATTTTTCAAACAGATGTGTTGCCTGTTCAGCTTGTATCAACAACTGCCCTACAAATGCAATTTATCTTAAAAAAGAAAATCCTGCACAATACAGAAATCCTCTTATTAAATTCTCTCACAAATATAGAGACTAAATAAAGGCTAAATATAAGTGGTAGAAAGCTATTAATAATTATGTTACAACATAATAGAGTTTTTTAGCAGATAAGCAAACGACAATTATTATATAGTAGGAGTTAAGATGACTGATAAACAGGTAGAAGCTTTAGTAGTAGCAGCTACAGCTTTAGTGAACAGATTTGGATCAATCAAAATAGAAGATTTAACAAACAAAATTCATCCCGAATTGAAAGGTGTTAGAAAGACAACACTTGCAAAAGAGTTAAATGCGATAGAAAACAATTATTTCAACGTAACAGACGGAGTATTGAAAATTTCATACTTCACAGACCTTTATGATAGAACTGATTCAATATTTGAATCATATGAAGATTTTGGTTCTTGGAATGTTATAACTTGGGATGATTTGAAAGATTATTCAGATTTACATAGATTCCCTCTTTCTGAAAAAGCAGAAGAATTCTTCAATTACTGTTTGAAATTCAATCCTAACATGAAAAACGCTAAAGAAATTTTTTCTTTCAGACTTTCTAACTATGTGAACACACATGATTTTACTTATTTAGCATCTCTTTATAGATTCATTCTTCAACCTTATCAATTACCAGTTTACAATCAAGAATTACTTGAATTGGCTTTTGATACTTGCGATAGCCAGACATCTTGGTTGAAAGCAGGTAAGAGTGAAAAAGAAAGAATCTGTTATAGATGGAGAGCAAAGGCTGATAAAGCTGTGGAGAGATTCACAAAACCAATGCGTGATGCAATTGATGAAATAGCTTTAGCAAGTGTAAATCTATATGGTATCATTTCCTACAGAAAGTTGAGAAAGATAATCAATCTTTACCACAGAGACTGGAAAGTTACCTCTGATGAATTGGAAGCATATCTATCTCAGTTCACAGAAGACAGTGGCCTATTCTCTTTTGATAAGTATATTGGATCAAAAGATCTTTACACTTGGACATATGATTATTTCAAAGATGAGACTTTGAACTTTATAGATCCTGCAGGTTTTGAGAACTATCAGAAAAGCAAGAGTGATTTTAGAAATGTAACAACATTCAGCACAAACAACGTACTTGAATACATTGTTCAACAGCTTGTAAATGATCAAAATGGTAAACCATTTTTCATTCCTTCAGAGAAAGAACTTCTTAACTACAGAAGCAAATCTTATTGCAAACCAACTGTTGGATATACTGAATTTGAGAATCTATACGTAGAGAAGAATGGTTTCTACAGCAACAATCTTGATAAGGTCAGATCTATTTTCAATACATATTCAAATATGGTTGGAGATGATGTTACAACTATCTTAGGAGATTTCTTCAAAGCTTTAAAAATTGATGGAGAATATTCCACTCTTGATGAAGAGGTAAAGAGTCAGTTGATGCAAAAATCTCAGGCAGCATTTGCTAATGCTCCAAGATGGCGCCACAACGGATTCAGCAGTGAAGAGATGATGAGCCTTGGTAAAGAATAATAAGTGATATCTATCACACGAGGGTCCTTGCAATGCAGGGACCCTTTAATTATATGACGGTAATGACACTTGAATGTAATTAAATTTGCCATTATGCTATTTTTTATCCTTAGATAATGGCGATATAGCTCTAAGAATAAAAAAAACTAAAAAGAGAAAACAAAATGATCAAAATTGATGAACAAGAGAAATATGCAAAACTGATTCTTGAAAGAGGATTGGCTCTCCAACCCGGACAGAGCTTGATAATAAAATTTGAATACCAGCAATATCAATTTGCTAGATTGGTAGCTAAGATGGCTTATAGAATGGGTGCTAGATTTGTAGAATTCCAAATGGTGGATTTAGAATTAGAAAGAGTGAAGATGGACAACCAAGATATCAATGAATATCAGAAGATACCATCATACTACAATACAATGTATTCTGATTTTGAAAAGAATAACTGGGCTTACCTAGCAATTGATTCCACAGAGGGTGGCAAATATCTTGAAGGGTCTGATATCAACAAGACTGTTGCAAAAACAAAACAAGCAAGAAAGGTTTCAAAGTCTTTCCACGATGCTTTAAATAAAAATAAAGTACCATGGTGCATAGTATGTGCTCCTGGACCTAACTGGGCTAAGAAAGTTTTAGGTGAAGATGGAACAGAAGAAGAACTTTGGGAACTCTTAAAACCTATTTTAAAACTGGACAAAAATGATCCAAGTGTTGAATGGGAGAAAGAAACTCATAACTTCCACAGCAGAATGGAATACCTAAACACTCTAAAAATCAAATCTCTTCATTACACCAGTGATACAGCAGATCTTAAAATTGGATTGCATGAGGATGCATCATGGGTTGGTGGCCCTTCAGAACTTGAAAATGGTACCGCTTTCTACCCAAACCTTCCAACTTATGAGATCTTCAATGCACCAGATATAACTAAATGTGAGGGTTACATAACAACAACAAGACCTGTTAAGGTTTTGGGTGATATAACTGAAAAAGTAAGATTTGTATTTGAAAATGGTAAGGTAAAATCTTTCACTGCTGAAAAGGGTGCAGATGCAATCCAAAAACTAATTTCAACAGATGCTGGCTCAAAATCACTTGGAGAAGTTGCTCTTGTAGATGAAAACAGTCCAATATCACAATCAGGAAAAATCTTCTCATCAATTTTATTTGATGAAAATGCATCTTGCCACATTGCTATTGGTTCTTGCTATCCAGAATGCTTCAAGAATATTGGAAATGATTCTGTTTCAACAAAAAACGGAAACATCAGTGATGTTCATGTCGACTTCATGGTTGGCTCATCATCATTACAGATAGAGGCCACTACTTACGATGGTGAATCTGTAATAATAATGAGAGATGGACATTATACCTTTTAATCTTTGAAAGAAATATCAAGCTCAGCAATATTGAAGAATACTGCTGAGTTACTTTTTATTCAAAATAATATTCACCGTCAACCATTCTTAGATAAACTAGACAGCATCTGACTTTAGAATTTGGATGCATGTTCTCAACAACACTCTTGTATGTTGCCAATTGTGTGTGATGTATTGCTGGATTCTTGACTGTATCTGTTTTGAAATCAACAACAAGATAATCGCCATTATTATCTTTTATAAGTAAGTCAATAAAACCTTCTGCCACAATCTTCTTATTTTTATATTCCACGGGGCTGAAGAAACCAACTTCACACCTGACTTCATTGTTCTCAACATTTTGCTTGTAGAATGAGCTGTTTAAAAAATCATCTCTGAATTTTCTAGCGCTCTCCAAAAAGATCTGTTTCTCATCACCGCTCATCATCAGCAGAGGCGAATCACTTTTTAGGATATCCTCAAATGCAATTTCAGGAAGTTTCAATATTCCTTTCTCGACAAATGCATGTGCTAATGTACCAAAGTCTGCATAGACTGATGGGTATGTATCACTGTATTTATCCAACAAAGAATCACAGCTAACTTTATCAAGGATAGGTCCTTTAAATTTAGAGAAATATCCATCATCTTTGTGACCGAATAATTTTGTAACAGCAATTGTTTTTGCTTCGGTATTAAAATTGATTGTCCTATCTTCATATAAAGGAAGAGCTTTTTGATAGATATCTCTCTCCTTAATTGGTGTGCGGTCATAATTCAAAAATAGTTTCTTTGTAGATACCAGAGGAATCTGCTCACATACCAACTTTGGTTCACTTTCCAAACCACATTCGAAGGTCTCTTTATCAACCTTTGCACCATAAAGACTCATAAGAAGAAGATTGTTGTTTCCGTTGACATCATTCTTCATGTTTCTGTTTTGCTTGTTGAAGGTTCCAACTAGAACCATATGAGTCTCTGCACGTGTCATTGCAACATAGAGAACTCTTTTCTTTTCAGCTAGAAGTTCATCCTTATCTCTTTGCTTAGTAAGTTCTTGATTGAAGTTTTTATAGCTTCCATCTTCAATATAATTGCGTGTGAAAGGTATGTTGTTCTCTTGAGTGAACATGCTTGGTTTGTTCATTGGAGAGCTACCCATACAGCATATAAATACAAGAGGAAATTCCAGACCCTTTGATTTATGAATTGTCATGATTTTTACACCATCACTTTCTTCCTGAAGAACAACGGTTTCATTCAATTGACTTGTCTGTCCCAATTGAGGTCTCAATAGATCAAGAAACATTGAAAGGGATTTATTTTCCATACCTCGAGCAAATCTATACAGATAGTCATAGCTGCTTAGATAAGATTGATAGGAATTCTCACTAACATAATAATAACGAAGACCGGCTTCAAACCACAGATAGTCCAACATCTCACTCACTGTAGAATCTTTGGATTTCTTCTTCAATTTATTGAAGGTCTCACTCAGACTCTCATATTTTTTAAAATCTTCAGCATCAAATTCAAATGGTGCATCTTCATCAATCATAAATGGCTCAAAATGCTCTCTATTCATTATTTCAAAGACTGCATCATCACTTAGTCTACCAAATGGACCTCTGAGTACTGTAGCAAGACTTATTCTATCCTTTGGAAAAACAATCAACTGAAGTATGCAATATAGGTCATTTGTAAGAGCCTCTGCAGTTAGAGATTTATTATCCAATATAACATATGGAATATTTTGAGCACGAAGTGCCTTCTCGTAATACATCTGACCTGATTTCTTTTCCATGAGAATTGCAATATCATTTACAGTTGGACGCTTTCCACCTTTGAGAAGATATTCATCTGTATTGAGAGCTTTTTTAATTTCATATGCAACTGCAACAGCTTCTGAAGAGAAAGATTCACCAGCCTCTTCATCAGGATCTTCTAGAGCCTCATCCTTATCATAATTCTTTATCATAGCTTTAATTACAGGTTTGACGCCCTCAGATGCTCCACGATATCCTAACTCTTCAAATTTTGCTTCATATGGCTCATCTGCATTTTCCATGATATTTGGAAAGATATTGTTGAAGAACTTGATTAAATCTGGTTCAGAGCGATAGTTTGTCTCAAGAGATAGTTTCTTTCCACCTGATTCCTGAATTTCATCAGCTAGACTTTTGAATACAGAAACATCTGCACCACGGAAACGGTATATACTCTGTTTTTCATCACCAACAAAAAATAGCTTTTGCTTCTCGAGTTGATCTATAGTAGGAATCCCCTCATGGTATTCATCATATTTCTCACTCAATAAGAACAGAAGGTCTTTTTGAAGTTCATTGTTGTCCTGGAACTCATCAATCATGATGAATTTAAATTTATTCTTCATGTAAGTTCGAACTTCTCTGTTGGTCTTCAATATATCAACGGAGAGATTAGCAACGTCACTGAAAGTCAGAACTCCAGTTCTTCTCTTCTCTCTGAATATTGCATCTTTGAGCTGCTTCAATGCTTCAAAGATCTCTTCAGCATTGTTACCACTTTTCATACTGCTGAATGTGACAAACTTTGGTTGAATGTTTCTAAATTCTGTACAGTATTCTTTTAAAATTGCAACAGTGTCTTTCTTCCCCGATGGCATTCTAAATTTTAAAGATGCAACACACTCAGCTATATCAGCTACAGGAGTTCTATCATCTTCAATCAATTCATAGAGATGAGTGAAGTCCTTTATCAGCTGCTTTTGATTTTTGGTAAGCTCTTTTGTAGGTAGGTCTATTAAATTTGAAAGTATTTTAGATAAATCAGAAAGCAACAGTTGATAGCCTTCCTCTGTCTTCTTGTTCAATTCAATCATCAGATCTTCAGTATCAATTTCAAGAGGCATGAACAGACATTGATTTGCAATTGGAATCAAAAGATTGTTCACCAGATCATCAGGAGAATAAGCTCTAGACAGATACTTGAATCCAGGTAGCATTCCATCATCTTCCAATAAGTCCTCGATGCACTTTATAGAATTCTGCTTTGTTATATCATCATCCATTGTAAAATCAGAAGGTAGTCCATAACGAGTGCAATCCTGACGTACAATCTGGGCACAGAAAGAGTCAATTGTAGAAATTGTAGCTTTAGGAAATAATCCCAGCTGTCTTGGCAGATCATCGTTCAAATCTTTATATTCAAGAAGATTCCCATGTATTCTCTGATACATCTCACTGGCAGCTTTCTTAGTAAAAGTCAGAGTCAATATCTGATCACAATCAGCAAGGCCATCCATAACAAGTCGTAAAAATCTTGATGAAAGTACCATGGTCTTACCACTACCAGCACCAGCTCCTACAACACAGTTATCAAGACATTCTATTGCAGCTAATTGCTTATCATTTGGCTTTCTTTTAAGCATATCCAATACGTCTTTATATTTATAATTCTTTTTATTTTCCATTACTTTGTTGAATACCTTTTTCTGCATATCTGTCTGAAAGGACACATTGCACAGTTCTCTTTTGAAGGAGTTGTTTTGAAATCACCATCTTTAATACTTATGAGCATCTGCTTCACAACTTCATCAAATATTTCATCCATTCTTTTATGAAACGCTTCATCATCATTGAATACAAACTCATACTTTCCATCATTGAAGCCGTAATATGCAGCTATTTTAGCATCCATATTCTTGCTTTTCATGAGTTTTCTGTAACACGGGAATTGATATGATTTTAATTCTTCAGTCTCTTCTATTCCTTTTCTAAATGATTTCTCTTTTATTGTTGCACTGCCTTTCTTGTAATCAACAACTGCAAAACCTGTATCCTGCAATGTAACAATTCTATCAATCATACCTTTGATGTAGTATGGGATAGTTTGATCTTCAGTGACAATTGAATCATGCACCTCAAAGTATTCTTCATATCCATGAGATTTCAATCCATCAAATGTCTCACATTCATTTGCTATTATATTCATGACTCTTGGTTTGAATGTATAGTAAATATATATAATTGAAGAGGGAGTTGGAGACTTGTCACTCTGCGAGTAATTGTAAAGCTCCTCATCAAATATTTGAGATAACCATTCTTCATATATCTCTGCTCTAGAAGAGAAAAATCCATTGTCCTCACGATTTACCTTTTTAAAGAAGACCTCCATGACTTTATGCAAGAAGGAACCAACCTCTCGGTGATCAAGTGGAACGATATCAAAAGGATCATCATTTATATTCATGATATATCTAAGTGACCATTTATACGGACATGTCTTGTATGTATCAATTGATGTTGATGAGAGTTTGATCTCACCTCTATCATTCACACACTTAGAAAGAAATCTATTAATCAAAGAACTATCAACCTTTCGGCTTGTCATGTTGAATTTTGTTTCACTCAAGATATTTTCATTTGCTCTATCAAAACCAGCTCGTTGAAGAGGTGTTGCATAGAATCCATCAATAATTTTACCAAAGAACATCTCCTCATCTCGGTAAGGATTTGATATGCATGGTATATCCAGTCTGTTTTTAGCAACCAATCCTCTTTCAATGAAAAAGGAAGGAGGAAGACAGGAACCACTGTAATCCTCTTCACCATAGGAGACATAAATATTACCATCAGCTGTAATGTAATCATTCAATATTGCTGATGTAAGATTCTCTTCCTCTCGCATTGACTCTTCTATTGAAGATGGAAGGATGTCCAATGGTTTGTAAATTGATTCTGTTGCAGCATGATTCACTCCAAGAATGAAATGATGAGGAACATTCAAAGCACTGCTATCTGGATAAGAATATATATTTATACCCTCACTCTTCATCTCTTGAGGAGATGAGAAGGAAACATCATCTAATTGTGATATCAACCATGAGTAAAGATTATCTTGTTCATCTATACCACTCTTTTCCATATCGGAGAAGAATTTATCAAATTCATTCATTACTTTCTTGTAAGAATCTTTTGTTCCATCAAACTCACTCAAGCTCTCATCAAACAGTAGAGTTTCAAGAACTTCCAAAGAATCAATCACATCAGTCTTTGTCTTGGCTCTATTCAACATGATGATGGCATCTTTGAATTCTTTGTAAAAATCTAACAGAGAGGTATAGAGCTCTATCTCTATTTCTTTTTTCTTTTTTGAAGGGTCAAGCTTTTGTTCCCAGGAATCATTTGTCCCTGAAATCTGCCCATGGCTTATATTTGTATCTATGCCAATTCTAATCAAATTGCGTAAGTTGCCCCTTTCTTTGAATGGCAGAGATCTGTCTAAAAAGAACTCTTTCATATATGAAAGTGAGAAGCGCTGCTTGAACAGCACATTCAATCTAGAGAAGTACTTACCAGCTGGATAAATTTTAAGAAGTTTATGAGCTTTACAGTTGATAGGAATTCCATATTTATTGGCCTCTCTCTCAAGATCATCAATTTGATTATCAAATTTTGCAAGAGTGATGGCTATATCTTCAACATTCACACCACTGCTCAAAAGATGATATATTCGACGAATCTGAAAGGAGTTCTCTTCAGCACAGTTTTCAAATTTCTCAAGCTCAACATTGCCATCAACGGACAAAGAATGAATGAGCTTTATATTGTCTGGATTGTTCAGAACTTTAAGAAATCTTTGTAAATCAGGGATTGTATCATCACATATGATTGAATAGCTGCTGCTTGATACAGAGTCTTTTGCATTTTCCAATTTATATTCGTTGAAAAATGGTTCATATAAATTTCTGCTATCTAGGAATTCATTATATTTAACATACAGAAGTTCAACATCTGATTTCATGGCATCTGGTATTATATCAAAAGCAACATTCTCTTTAAGTCGTTTTAATGACGGAAGAATCTTCGATACAAATACAGATAATCTATCAATTGATTCAGAATACTCATCACTTATAAAATAAGATAGATGATTGTTCTTTAAAAATTGTGTCACAAAAAGTAGCCTCATAACAGAGGTAACTTCTTCCTTTCCTTTTTTATCTTCAACGAAGTAATTCTGAAAGACTTTAAATGAAATGGCTCTATCTTGCTCAATGCTATTTCCAAGCATGGAATATTGAATTAAAGCCTGACGTGCTGCATTTTCATCTTTAAAAACACATATATTACCTTTTTCAAATTCTTCAATTATTCTTGTTATGTTCATAAAGTTATTATAACATAAAGAAACAAGATTTATTAAAAAAAATGAGGAATATGATGGCAAATTTGAGAGATAATGATTTAAACAGAATTAGAGGATTGTTAAGTTTCTTCATTGTTTTTTTATTTTGGATATTTCTGGGATCTTCAATTTCATATGCTGTTTCCTTGATACTTTTTAATATTTCCAATGAAGCTGTGAATTCAAAAGAGTTTATTTTTATAAACACCAATCTACCTTTTGTTGGAATGGCTCTGGGTATATTCTTTTCTTTAAAATATCTTCTGAATATATCATTGAAATCATTGATCACAATTCATGATAAATTCAATAAAAGATACTTTGTAATTCCTTTTATAATAAGCATCATTTATCTGGCACTTTATATGGTTATAGCCAATCTAATTGGCTATAAGGAAGTTATGTTCAATCAAGTTCCTATAATGGATAGAATAGTTCTAGGAGTCCTTGTATTGCTCATAACCCCACTGCAATCAGCACTCGAGGAGCTACTTTTTAGAGCAATTCTTCTCAGAGGGTTGGTTGGAAAATATAGTATGAAGAATAGAACATTGGCTCTATTGGCGTCAGTAATCTGTGGATTGGTGTTTGTTGCCTTTCATCTTAAGAATCCAGAGATGAGTACATATAAGCTCTATGCATTCATATATTATTTCTCATTCGCTTTTGCTTCTGCTCTTTTCACTCTCTATTTTGGAACAGTGGAGATATCAATTGCTCTGCATGTTGCAAACAATCTATTTGTAGCATTGATCTGCAACTATCAAGATAGTGCCTTACAGACAGCATCACTTTTCAATGAAGTTGGTAGCAGCATTCACTATGTAGATCTAGCAGTTACTGCATTGATACTTTTAACAACATTTTTTACTTTGAAAAAGCATGCTATTGAACAATAAAGTTATTTGCAAATCATGTTCCAATTGAACAAAATTTTTCCCACTGACAAATAAGAAGCACCCAAATTGGTGCTTCCTTATTTTTTGCTGTTAACCTTTCACTCCACCGGCAACAAGTCCTGAGATGAAGAATTTTTGAAATGATATAAATATTATAAGTATTGGTAATAAAGATAACATTGAAAGGGCAAAAACATATCCCCACTGAGTGAATTGATGTTGTCCAAAGAAACCTGTTATTGCTATTGGCAATGTTCGAATATTTGAATCATTTATAACAGTATTTGCCCATGGAAATTCTTCCCATGATGATAAAAAATTAAATATTGTAACACTAGCTATTCCAGGACTAGCTAATGGCACTGCTATGTTAACAAATACTTTAAATATTGATGCACCATCAATTTCTGCTGAGTCTATAATATCTTTTGGAATGCTCTCCATAAAACCTTTTATCATAAAAGTGGAAAATGGAATTACCCAAACTGTATAAAAAGGGATTAAAGCTGTCAGTTTGTTTATTAAATTCATCCATACTGCAAGCTCAAATTGAGGTACAATTAATGTAGTACCAGGAATTACCATAGTAACTATCAAAAGAGCAAATATCATATTTGTGAATCTATTTTTAAACTGTCCCAATACAAAGGCCAATGCAGTAGAAGTTATTGCTGCAATAAATACAGAAAGAGAGGAAACATATATGCTATTCACAAAGTTTTTTATGAATCTGGATTCTCCCAATATATATCTATAATTATTCAATGTTATTTCATCAAGATTTGGGAAAAATTTTGGTGGAAATTCATATAATGCTCCATTTGGTTTCAACGAAGTACTTATCATGTAAATCATTGGAAAAAGTGCTACAACAGAAAACAGAATAAGGAAAAGATACCTTATAAATAAAGACTTTTTAGATCTGATCATTTCTAATTCTCCTTCTTACTGATTATCTTAAATTGAAATACTGCTATTAGAGCTAAAGAGAGAGCCATAACAAAAGATAAGGCAGCACTGTATCCAAATTCACCAGTACTAAAAGCTTTGTAGTACATCCACGTCAATAAAGTTTCTGTCTTATGAGCCGGAGCTCCATTTGTCATTAACTTAACCGATGTATAGACATTGAAAGCTCCTATTGTCAGCATAACCCACGCAAATAATATCGTCGGTTTTATACTTGGCAATGTGATTGAAAAGAATGTTCTTATTGTCTTGCAACCATCCAAAGAACTAGCTTCATATAATTCCTTTGGAACCTGCTGCAGTGCTGCAAAAAATACCACCATATTCCAGCCAATTCCTTTCCATGTACCAAGGAACATGATTACCCACAGGCCACTCCATCTATTATCCAACCAATGAATATTGTTATTACCAATATTGAGTATATTGGAGATAAAATAGTTCAGCAGTCCTTCCGTATTGAAGATATATTTAAATACAAGAGAGGCAATTACCCATGAAGTTATTACAGGAAGATAATTCAATATTCTAAAAGTTACCGACATTTTCTTAATACCATCAATCAGTATTGCAACAATCAAACCCAATAACATCTGTAGAGGAACAGTGACTATTGCATAGACTATAGTGTTTGTAAATGAAGTCCAAAAGAAATTATCTTTAAATACAACCTTGTAATTTTTGATTCCAATAAATGATTGTTCAAACATTGATGATAAATTCCATTCATGGAAACTCATAAAAAACAGTCTAATTATCGGTATAATTGTGAATATAGCAAATATCAAAAGAGCTGGTGACATCAATATTCCAACTTGGATTCTATTTGATTTATTGTTTAGTTTCATTAAAAGTCCTTCTTAAATAAGTCTTTCCTGTTAAGAATAAATCCATCAGGAAAGACTTATATTTATTTAAAGCAATGCATCAATTTTTATAGCTAGATCATCCATAGCTTCTTTTGCTGTTTTCTCTCCACTCAGAACTTCATGCATTGCAACCATCAACTCATTATCAATTTTTGATGATGAAGCAACAGTTGGTCTTGCTTTAGCAGTTTTGATAGCTTCGATATAAGGTGCAAAATCAGAATTCTTTACAGTATCAGTTTCCAAAGCTTTTTTATTAACAGGAAGTTGACCACATTTTGCCATCTCTTCTTCTGCAAATTCACCAGTCATGAATTTCATAAATTTCCAAGCTGCATCTTGGTGAGGTCCTTTGAACATAGCAATGTCTTCACCACCAAGAACAGATATAGCACCACCATCACCAGCAGGTATTAAAGCTGTACCATAATCTAAATCAGGATATGCGCCTTTTAGTTCTGCCATTTTCCAAGGGCCTTCTAACATCATGGCATATCGATTTGTACCAAACCCATCGGTCATTGGAATATCTCCAGAATTAAATCCAGTTAGAGCTCCTTCTTTATAGAGAGATACAAAAGTTTCAACTGCTTTTATGCTCTCAGGGCTATTGATGTAACCAGAAGCTTTAGTCTGTTCCTCATTAGTAATTGCTCCTCCATAACTCCAAATGAATGGACAGATATTCCAAGCACTCAATCCAGGTTCATTCCATCCCCAGATTTTTTGGCCTTTACTGTTTTTTCCAGAAATCTTCTTGACTGCTTTTTCCCATTCGTTCATAGTAGTAGGGACTACTACTCCGGCGTCTTTTAGCATTTGTGTATTGTAGTACATAATTTTTGAATTGGTGTTCAAGGCTAAACCGTAGTAGTGGTTATTTATAAATGCTGTACTCATAGCGCTGTCTAATAGGGATGAAGATACAGTATTAAAGTCACTCATTTCTGTATCAAGAGGAACCAAGATATCCATTGCTTGGAATTCAGGAAGCCAAGCTATATCACATCTAGCAACATCAGGTAAATTTTTAGAACTAGATGAAATCAATATTTTATCATGAAGTTCTGACCATTCGTGAGAAACAGCATTAATTTTAATATTAGGATTCTCTTTCTCAAATTCTGGAATTAAGACATTGGTCAATGTTTTATTTTCAGCCGATTCACCACTGTAATGATGCCAAAAGTTAATTTCTATTTCACCTGTTTTAGATGAAACATCTTTGGAACCTTGTGCAGTCAGTGATAAACTTGCAATCATAATTATCATTAAAAATGACAATATTTTTTTATTTTTCATAATTTTCCTCCATTTTGATTATGACCATAGAATATGGTGCCAAGACCCCATTATTCTGATTTTTTGGATATGAATAGAGCAACTTGCTCTTTGATCCTATATCAATTTTTTCCCCTCCTATATTAAATATTACTTTGATTTTATCTTCATATTTGCGTTCAAATGCAAAAGAAGTCTCACTTACATACTCAGAGATAAATCTAAAATCTCCTTTTTTTAATTCAACCAATCGAGATCTCATATCTATTAATTCTTTATATAAATCATGACAAATTTCACCTTTCTCAAAATTCATACAAGCTCTACATTCAGGATCATTTTCTCCAGTCATCTCATTTTCATCCCCATAATATATTGCCGGACTACCAATAAATGTCATTTGAAAGCAAATTGCCAAAGCGAACATGGTTTTATCGTCTTTGCATTCTGTTAAAAAGCGTGCAACATCATGAGAAGATATCAGATTATAATTGCATTGATTGACTTCATGAGTGTAGCAACTTAGAGTCTTTCCAATTCTGTTTACAAAATCAGCACAACCAATTTCTTTAGTTGCAAATAGATCAATCATTGCCGACCTAAATTGGTAGTTCATCACACAATCTAATTGATCACCAAAGCCAACATTTCTAACACCATCTCCCCAAGTTTCACCTAGCAGCAAACATGATGGATAGCTGTCTTTTATTTTGTATCTAATATATTGCAAAGTAAAAATATCTATCTCATCAGCTACATCAATTCTCCAACCATCAATATTTGCAAAATCAATCCAATATTTCATAACAGAATAAATGAATTCTTTTACTTCAATTGAGTAGGTGTTTAATTTAGGCATTGGTTCATAATCACCTACACACTCATAATCTATCTTTGAAGGATTCTGTTTATTGGAGTTGGGATAAAACCAACCATTATCAATACCTTTTATTTTATATTCTTCAAACTTATCAAATTCTGTTGAAACATGATTAAATACACCGTCTAATATGATCTTTATTTCAAGCTCATGAGATTTATAAACAAGTTCTTTTAAGTCCTCTTTATTTCCTAGAAGAGGATCTATTTCAAAATAATCAACAGTTGCATATCGATGATTAAATTTTGCTTTAAAGATTGGACACAGATAAATAGCTTGGATGCCCAATTCTTTGAGATAACTTAATTTGCAGATAATTCCTCTGAGATTTCCACCCGTATAATCTTCCCTTGTTGGTTTTGAATCCCACTCAGAAAGAATTGGATTATGTTTTTCAGATAATCTATAGAATCTATCAGGAAAAATCTGATAATAGACAATTCCCTTTGCCCATTCTGGTACTTTGAAAATATCGCCCCTATTGCTCCAAGCATGTTCAAAATAACCTTTAACATCTGTTTCTTTTTCAAACAAGTTTTCCTGAGAAAAATATAAAATTTTTCCATCATCTTGCTTCAATATAAAATAATATTGAATGTAATGAGCCGTTTCATCAAACTCTATTGTCACTCGATAATCATCTCGAAATTCACTGAAGCTATAGAGCAACAAATTATTGTGAAATTTTTTATTCGTTCCCCTTTTCCAATGAACCAAAACTATTTCAGAGCAATCATTTCTTGCTGTTAACAATCTAAAAGTTAACTTTTTAGGTGAGTTTGGTATTACATACTCTCTAGAAGGTCTATGAAATATGGCTGCTTTATTCATTGCTCTTATACCTATCTGTTGATTCTCTGTTGATAATTGAAGGAATCAATAATGTCTTTTTTAATGTAGAATGGTCTTTCATTGAGTTGAATAGAAAATTGGCCGCTTCCTCTCCTTGAGCATATGTATCTATTACAACAGCAGTCAGTTCAGGATCTGTATATTCTGCTAAAGGATAATTATCGAAAGTAACAATACCTAAATCACCAGGGATGTTGATTCCCATCTTTTTAGCTGCTTTTATGACACAAAAAGCTAAAATATTATCATTACAGATCACTGAATCACACTCATTTTTAGTCAACATCTTCAAAGCTTCTTTCATTCCAGCTTCTTTATTGCTCTCACATTTATATACATGTGCTGACTCTTTTCCAACAGTTTCTTGATAACCCAAAATTCTATTTTCTGAAAAAATCTCTTTATCACATCCTCCTAGATAAGCAATATTTTTATATCCGCGTTCTTTCAAATGTTGTACTGCTAACTTTGAACCAACTTTATTGTTGATATCAACATAACTTATCTGATCTCCAAATTCTGATGATTCTCCAAGAACTACAAATGGTATCTTATGAGTGTTGATTTCTTTTATAAGTTTGTTTGTCAGTATTGAAGGTGGTAAAATTAATCCATCTACTTTACTTTCAAAAAGCAACTTCATAACTGAAGACTTTTTTGCTCCAGAATCCTTATTATTTGTAATCAAAAGATTATAATTATTTTCTTGTACTATTTTCTCTATCCCAAAAACACTGCTATTAAAAAACATGTTTGCAAAAGAAGCTTTTTCATTAGCATCAATGACAAGAGCAATATTGTTACTGTTGCCTTTAGCTAAATTTCTAGCTTGGCTATTAGGATAAAAATTCATTTCCTTCATAACCTTATTGATTTTTTGTGTTGTTTTCTCACTAATTTGAGAATTACCTGAGATCACTCTGGATACAGTAGAAGGAGAAACTCCTGCCTTTTTTGCTACATCATGTATTGTTATTGCCATAAAACATCCTTTATGTGCAAACGGTTGACTGTATAAATTGATTTACAATAATAACTTAAGAATGAGAAAGTTAAGAAATTATGCAACCGGTTGCATAAACTTATTATGAACCGATTATTTTATTTGTCAATTAAAAATATTATTTAATCAATTTTTTTGATTCAAGATGCAATTCATAGTACAAATACTATACACATTTTAACATATAGATAGATATCACCTATTATCAAATATTCTATATATGGTAAAAAGACCTCATTAATAAAGTCAATCCATCTTAAAATGGTCAATGTTCTTATTTAAAACTGCTCCAACAATTAGCTTTACTTTATAATTTTGAAAAAGCTGGTAATGCAATTGCATCTATTCTAAAAATGGAAAAAATGGTATTACTGAAGCATAGTTAGTAAATAAAAACACAGGAAAAATTATGTCAAAAAAGAAATCCAGTAAGAAGGCAAAGTCTTCATTAAAGAGGATAATATATTTAATTTTATTGTTGATTGTATTATCAATTTTATCACTTTTCATCGCTCCAACAGAGGAAGAATATAATAAAAGTAAAGAGAGCTCCGCCGCTCCAACCTATTCTGTCGCAATTGAAGATATTCCAAACCTTGAATTACCAGCACCTGTTGCAGGTGAGCAGATAATCTCACATACAGATTACACTTTGAGTTACAACGAGGAATATGAACAGGCAAGCTATGTTGCTTATGAACTTGATAACAATGAAATTTATGGCCCTGCAAAAAGAAAAGATAATTTCAAAGCAGATCCTTCTGTTAAGACAGGAAGTGCCTCTCTCAATGATTACAAAGGTTCTGGTTATGATAGAGGACATCTATGCCCTGCCGCTGATCAAGAAGAAAGTGATCAAGCAATGTCAGATTCTTTTTACATGAGTAACATGAGTCCACAAGCACCAAGTTTCAACAGAGGCATATGGGCTGACTTGGAAGCAGTTGTAAGAACTTTTGCAGATACCAACGGAAAGATTTATGTTGCAACAGGTCCAATCCTAACCGACGGTCCTTATAAGACCATAGGAGAGAATGAAGTAGCTGTTCCTAATTTTTACTACAAGGTAATTCTTGATTATACGGAACCTGAATTAAAATCTATTGGTTTTATACTTCCCAATGAAGGATCGGATGAGCCTCTACAGAGTTTTGCATGTCCTGTAAATAAAGTTGAGAGTTTGACTGGACTTGATTTCTTCTATCAACTTCCTGATGATATTGAAGAGCAGATTGAAAGCAAGGAAGACACATCTCAGTGGACTTTCAAGCAGTTCATAGCTTCTCAAGGAAAAGGTTCTTTTGATGGAGACGCTGTGACAGTCAACACACCTGCAGTTTCAGATACTTCTGGTTCAGATATCACTGCCATCATCAAAGATGGAACAAATTATATATTGATGCAATTAAGAAAAGAAACAACATCAATTCTCACACAGTTCATACCAAGGGATATGCTCAAATCATTAAACATAATATGAGATTAAAATACGATACAATAGTTATAGGAGCAGGCGCATCTGGCCTGTTCTGTGCAAAAGCTTTAGCAGATAAAAAAGACGATGTACTGGTAATAGAGAAAATGGATCAACCTGGATTGAAGCTTTTGATCACAGGCGGTGGAATGTGTAACATCACAAGAGATGAGGCTTCTTATGAGATGCTAAAACATTATGGTCAAAATGGTCGTTTTCTTGGCTCCGCCTACTCAAATCTATCACCAGAAGATACTGTAAATTTCTTTTCAAAGAAAGGAGTAGATTGCTTTGCTCGTGATGACCATAAGGTTTTCCCTAGATCCAAAAAGGCTTCCACAATATTGAAAGCCCTATGCGATGGCTCCTTCCCTATTGTTTACAGCACTGCAGTGACATCTATTATCAAAGAAGACAAAGAGTTTGTAATCAATGATACCTACAGATGCAACTATCTGGTTATATCTACAGGTGGAATCACCTATCCAAACCTTGGTTCAACTGGAGATGGCTACAATCTTGCAAAATCTCTGGGTCATAAAATAGTTGATCAAAAGCCAACTTTAACATCTTTGAAAGTTGTAAATGAAGACCTCAAGATGATTGAGGGAATCAGTTTGAACAATGTAACAATATCTGTTCCTAAGAAAAAAGGTAAGAACAAATTCCATGAACTGACTGGTGATTTTCTGTTCACCAGAAATGGAATATCAGGTCCAACGGTTTTAGATATATCTCGTTACTGTGAAACTGGAATGGTAATCAAACTTAATCTGAATGAAAAAGTGGAACCCGTATCTGTAAATCAAAAATTATCAAATGTGATAAAGAGAGATACAAATCTTCCATCTCGTTTGATAGATTATATTCTCAAAAGAGAGAACATAGAGGATATTGAAGCAAGCAACACAAAGAAAGCTAATTGGATAAAAATCAACGAAAAGCTCTCCTGTTGGAAGATGGAGATATCTTTAAAAGGTACTGTTAAGATGGGTATGAGCACAGAAGGTGGCATATCTCTGAAGGAAATTGATAGCAAGAGTTTCGAATCAAAAAGATGCGACAATCTGTTCTTCACTGGTGAGGTGATGGATTACAGTGGCGATTGTGGAGGGTACTCTCTTCAGGCTTGTTGGTCCACTGCATACACTGCAGCTCTAACAATAGACAAGAGAATAAAAGAACAATAAATTTAAGATTGTTGACAAACCAACACTAAAAATGGATATTACTTGAATGACGAAATTCAGTACGAAAGATAGAAATAAATTTCTAAAGCAGACAATAGCTCTATCAATACCAATCATACTTCAAATGCTTCTAATCAATGGAGTTACATTTGCTGATACACTTATGATTGGACAATTAGGTGAGACAAGTATTGCAGCCGTTGGTGTTGCCTCTCAGATGTTCTTCCTTGTAACGATGTTTTTATATGGAATAACATCCGCAGGTGGAATCTTTTTCTCCCAATTTTGGGGAGCTAAAGACAAACATGGTATACAGAAGGTACTGGGTATAATAATTGTATTCTCTGTGATTATATGTGGAATAGCAGCTCTGCTATCAACACTATTTCCTTCTGTAGTTATGAACATTTTCACAAAAGATGTAGCTGTAATTGAAAGCGGAAGTACATATTTGAGAATCGTAGGGTTCTCCTATATATTATCTGCTATATCCTTCAGTTATGCTGTGGGACTCAGATCTACAGGAGATGCCAAAACGCCACTCATGATATCATTGATATCATTATCTATTGATGTAATTGGTAACTATTTACTTATCTTTGGTATTGGTATGTTCCCAGAACTTGGAATTGCCGGTGCCGCTATATCAACATCAGTCAGTCGTATTGTTGAGGTCCTTCTCTATTGGATCATCACAGCTGCTAGAAAAGATTGTCCAATTAAATTCAGTTTTAAATACAGTCTTAGTTTTGACAGACCTTTTGTTAAAAGGTTCTTCAAAGTTGCAATGCCTGTTGTCATCAATGATGTTCTCTGGTCCGTTGGAATGGTATGTTATAAAATTGCTTACTCAAAAATAGGCACAGATGCCCTGGCAGCTGTGCAAGTGATTGAGTCCATCAACAATCTATTCTTCGTATCAATATCTGGGCTTGGCTCTGCTGTTGCAATAATAGTTGGAACAAAGATAGGACAGGATAAAGAGGATGAAGCTCATCTGTATACAATTTTCTCTCTTTTCTTTGCAGTCATTCTTGGACTTATTGTTGGTATTCTGATTTTTATAATCTCACCTGTTTTTGTTGAACAGTTCAACATAAACAAAGATGTAACAGAGATGGCAATCAACTCACTCAAGATTCTTGCAATATTGCAACCTTTGAAAGCTCTAACTATGGTTGAGGTTGTTGGTGTTCTTAGAGGTGCAGGAGATACCACATACTCAATGCTTCTTGAGATGGGCAGCATATGGTTGATTGGAGTGCCCGTAGCGTTTATTTCAGTTCTTGTATTAAAGATGCCTCTTCCACTTATCTATCTTATGGTTGGTTCTGAAGAGCTAACAAAACTCTTCATTGGTTTGAAGCGAATAAAGAGCAAGAAGTACATTCATAATCTTGTAAATTAATTATAACATCAAAAGACAGAAATCCCCACTTTTGTATCAATTACACAGTGGGGATTGTTTTATATTCTATTAATTATTGTAACCTTTAGGATTGTTTTTCTGCCAGTTCCAAGCATCCTTACACATATCAACTAGGTTGTGCTTTGCTTCCCAATTCAAAAGCTTCTTAGCTTTTGATGCATCACTGTAACATGTTGCAATATCACCAGGACGACGAGGAGCAATTACATAAGGAATCTTGATGTTGTTTGCTTCTTCAAAAGCTTTAACCATATCAAGAACACTGTAACCAACACCTGTTCCAAGATTGATTACCTCAACACCCTTGCAATCAAATTCACATGCTGCAACGTGGCCTGAAGCTAGATCCAAAACATGGATGTAATCTCTAACACCTGTTCCATCAGGAGTTGGATAATCATCACCAAATACAGATAACTGCTTTAACTTACCAACTGCAACCTGGCAGATGTAAGGCATAAGGTTGTTTGGAATTCCAACAGGGTCCTCACCAATTCTACCTGATTCATGTGCTCCAACTGGATTGAAATATCTAAGAAGAACAACATTCATATCCTCATTTGCATTGGCAAAGTCAGTTAGAATCTGTTCAATCATGTATTTTGTCCAACCATAAGGATTGGTACAACCACCTGTAGGCATATCTTCTTTTAGAGGTACTTTTTCAGCCAAACCATATACTGTAGCAGAGCTAGAGAATACAATCTTATGAACACCGTATTCTTTCATCAACTCGCATACTGCAATTGTTGAATCAATATTGTTTTTATAATAAGCAAGAGGCTTTGCAACAGATTCACCAACAGCTTTGTAACCAGCAAAATGGATGATTGCATCAATTTTATTCTCTTCAAAAACAACCTTCATCTTTTCTTTATCGCAAACATCAATCTCATAGAAAGGAATAACTTTACCACAGAGTTCTTCAACTCTATTTATTGCTTCTTTCTGACTGTTGTAAAAATTATCCACGATAATTGGTTCATGTCCAGCTTTAACTAATTCAATACATGTGTGAGATGCAATATAACCTGCACCACCTGTTAATAAAATTTTCATAAATCTTTGTGCTAAGGATAAATCCCTAGGCTCCTCCTGTTATTATTTAATAACTTGTAATTATTATTTGATCCTATCTACATTCATTGTTATACAAATCCAGTGCGATGTTAATACCCTTTCTTGTAAAAAATTGATATTATCGCGTAAATTATATAATAATGATTATCAAATGTACACGTGTACTTATTGTTTTACACACAAGTTTGAATTAGTTCAACCCTTTTGATTATTTTTTCTTTTTCTCTTCTAGTTGAGAGAATCCACGAAGAGCCCAACATGGAAC
>JBFHKM010000010.1:0-43320 GCA_041595335.1 Sphaerochaetaceae bacterium | reverse complement strand
ACCTCATCTTCTCCAATGATATTTGAACCATATACTGAATAAAATGGAAATTCTTTTCTTATACCCTGAGATAGAGAAAAAGTAGTCAGTGCTGAAATGGATGTTTTTCCATGAGTACCACAAACTGCATAAGTTTGAGATTTTAAGCTCAAATGGGCTAAGAATTGAGGATAAGAGTAGCTTTTAAATTTAGCAGATGCTTTAATCACCATCTCACTGGAGCTATAAGCAGAGGAATAGATGAAGTAATCAACAGGAGTTTTGATATCACTGAAATTGAATCCCTCATGAATTTTAATATCATTCTCCTCAATTTTCAGCTGTGTTGAAAAAAAAGTAGATACGTCGCAACCTGAAACTTCAAATCCCATTCTTTTTAAAATTAGAGCAAGGTTGGACATCCCTGTTCCTTTAATACCGCAAAGAAAAACTTTTTTCACCATATCCTCCTAAAACAGAAAAAGACCGTCCGGGGACAGTCTTCTCTATAAAATAACGTTAAAATTATTTAGCGTTGTTTTTTCTTGTAGCATTACAAGTTTTACAAATTTTAACTTTCTTATCATCAATTGTTGTTTCATAAAGACATTTAATATTTTCTTTTTTACAAATTGGACAAGTGCTACGGCCGTGATTGAATTCCTCACGTATGCCTGTTCCTCTATGTGCTTTGGACATGATTAACTCCTTGAATATTCTATAACTTGATTTGATAATAGTATTTGAATTGTATCCTGTCAAGATGATTGAAATGCTAATTGTTTATTAATTAGCCATATATTTAATTTTTTTGATTTTTTTTAATTACTGATTTATTATGTATATAATTATTTAAAGAACTTTATTAATTTTATAGATTGAATTTATATTTCCTTTTGTTCTATTTCGTAGTATCTTGTAGCTATTAAAGTAAAAAGGATAATTTATGAGATGTGATTATAAAACAAAAAGCAAAGATACAATTATGGAAATTCTCAATAGCAACAAGGATATTACTTTAAGTGCTGATGATATTTTTAAGATTTTCCAAAAAAAATGTGTAAATGTAAATATAACCACGATCTATAGAAATTTAGATAAATTAGAAAAAGAAGGTGTTTTAAACAAGTTCCCAGCTTCTGATTCTCATAAAGCTCTTTATCAAATCATATGCCATGATATGCACAATGAAGAACACCTACATATGCAGTGTTCTAATTGTGGAAAAGTTATTCATCTTGATTGTGATTACATGGCTGATTTTATCAAACATATCAAAGACCATCACCAATTTGATCTCACATGTGATAAATCAATATTGTTTGGTCTTTGCGATGATTGTAAAAAGAAATCAGACGATTCTTCAAATACTAATAAGTAATTAAATCTTCCAATCCATTTTCTTTCAAGTAATTATCAGCATAGCTATCTTTAACGACTTTTACTGATTTTAAAGTTATACAGTTGTCAAAAGCTAATTTACCTATAAATGTAACATTTTCAGGTATCTCTATTTCTTCAAGCTTGCTGCAATATTGGAATGAACTATCACCTATTTTCAACAAAGACTTTGGAAGAACTATATTCTGAAGATTTACACAACCGATAAAAGCACAGTCATCAATTTCTTGAAGGCCTTCTTTAAGTATCACAGAATTGAGTTGTTTGCAGCTTGAGAATGCAAAATTCTTGATGACCTCTACATTTAAAGGAATTTCAATTTTTTCAAGTTGATCACATCCATGAAAAGTTAACTCTTCTATTACAACAATGCTCTCAGATAGCTGCACTTCTTTTAAAGATTTACAATTTTCAAAAGCAGCTGCACCGATTGATAAGACACTGTTAGGGATAGTAATTGTTTCAAGGCCTGTAGCTTCCTTAAACACCCTATCACCTATCAAAGTCAAAGAATCTGGTAATGTTATACTTTTAAGAGAAGAATCATTACTGAAGGCCAATGCTCCTATTGTATGTAAATTCTTTGAAAGCTCAATATCAGTAAGTAAGCTACAATCAGCAAATGCAGATTCCTTAATCAATTCTACAGAATCTGGAATGGTAATTTGCTCAAGCCCACAGCATTCAGAGAAGCATAGAGAGGGAACATATGATATTTCAGGATAATTGATGGTTTCTAATTTTTTACATCCAGAAAATGCAGCTGATCCAAGTTTTTTTAAACCACTTCCTTCAAAATGTACTCTTTTAAGTCGTACACATTTCTCAAAAGAACTCTTACCAATAGATTCAACTTCTTCTGGAATGATAACATTTTTTAGCTTCTTACTTTTCTTGAAAGCCTTTTTCTTTATTTTAGTTACATTTTTGTTAATATTAACTTCTTTCAGTGTTTTGTTGTTCTTGAAAGCACCTTTCTCGATTACTTTAATCTCATCAGGTAATGTAAAACTCTCTGTCTCAATATCATTTGGATATTTTACTAAGTTTTCCATTTTCTGATCATACAGAACACCTTTTATTTTGATGAACATAACTCCATCTTTATAAACATATTTCATTAAAACTCCTAAGAATATTATCTTTAAAAAAATAAAAGCCATCTAGCATACAAAATATATGCTTAATGGCTTTTTTAATTATTTTAATTGAAAAATATTCATAATTCTCTTTATTCGGCAAATAGCTGGATAATTTCACGACTGGATTTGCATTGTTCAAGCATTCTTCTGAAAACAGAAGAAGAACAACTTCTTGCAATAGCTGCTAATACCTCTACATGTGCTGATGCAGCACTAACTGGAGCTACAACCAAAAAGAAAAGTTTACTTTTCATGTGGTCTGGAGAATCAAAATCAATTGGTTCCTTAGAAACTCCAACTACCAAAGAAATTTTATCAATAGCTTCACTCTGTGCATGAGGGATGCAGATTCCTTTGCCGATACCTGTAGAACCTAATTCTTCTCTGTTCTTAACAGCTGTTAAAACTGCTTTATAATCAAAACTACTTAGGTCTTTCCCCTTAGCAAGAGTTTGAACTAACTCTTCTAAAATCTCATCTTTAGTTTTACCGGTTAGTGGAACTTTAATTAAATTCTCATCTAATATTTCTACTAAATTCACAATATTGCTCCTTAAAAAGCTTATTCAAAAGTTTCCCATAAATCTTCATCCTCACGGACAAGCATTACAGGGCAAGGTACAGTTCTTACCATTCTGTCAGTTTCACTATTAAGTTCATCTCGTCTAGAACGGATGGTACTTACACCACCGAGAACCAATAAGTCGACGTTATTACTTTTAATATAGTCACGGACGATTCTGTGAGCAGAACCTTCTTCAGTTATACAAGATACATCAACTTCCTTCTTTTTTGCAAGCTTTTGTGCATGTTTTAAGTATCTCTCAGCATCTTTTTGTAAATCTCGTTGATATTCGTTCTTTTCTAAGTCCAAAAATATACCAACTTTAACTAAATCAGACAAAGCTTTTGTGTTGACAACATACATTGCAGACAATTCAGCTTTATTTTGTTTTGCCAATAAAATCCCATACATCATTGCAGAAATTGATTCTTCACTTCCGTCAATATATACCAAAATATTTTTAAAGGGTACCGCCATATTAAACCTCCACGTTAATATTAGAAGAAACAGTTTTTACACTCAAGTCTAATGATTCTTTAGCATCTTTTTTAGCTTTAGCTTCTTGTTGCTTTTGTAGATTATCTTTAACATTCTTCAATAGAATGAAACTTTCTCTTTCACTTTCTTCTATACGACCTTTCATATACTTGATCGTATCTTGAGTTTCAGGAATAGAAATCTTTTCAAGAGCATTAACTTTTCTTATTGTTTTCTTAACTTCCCTTGAAAGTCTCATTATAGAGACTTTCAATTCAGCTAATCTTCCCATTAATTCTAAGCTCTCAGAAAATCTTTGTATAGCTAATTCTGATAATAATGAAGCACTTTCTTGAGAAAAATAAGGTCCCTTATCTGTAAATGTTGTTTCAACTACAGGAACACTGACCCCCATAACCTTTCTCTGAGAAACGTTAACAGAATATTCAATATTCGTTGCTCCGCTTAAATTTCCCACTTTCAATCGTCCCATTTCCATGATTGATTGACTTAAAGTACTCCATGCTGTATCTAGTGATTCATCAACTTTACTTTGATAATCTACTGCTTGGTCAACTAATGACAATAATTCAGACACAAGAATCTGCCTCTTCTGGTCAAGAAGTTCATAACCTAGTTTAGCGAACTTTAAATTATCTTCCAGTTTCATCAGATTGCTCCTAGTAGGAGCTAATTTTGTGTCCATCAATCATCAACCTCCACCCAATGATCTTCAATTTCTTCTTCTGTGAGTCGTTGAAGTTCTTCGGCAGGTAGGAAACCTAAAGCTTTCCAACCAATATCTAGTGTCTCAGCAATTGATCTATTTTCATCAAATCCCTGTCCAATGAAATGATTCTCAAAGAAATTACCAAACTTGATGTACTGTTTATCAATAGAAGTCAATTCTTCTTCACCAATAACAGATGCCAAGTTTCTTACTTCCTGAACGTGAGAGTAGGATGCAAACAATTGGTTTGATAGATGAGGATGGTCCTCACGAGTCATTCCCTCACCAATACCATCTTTCATCAATCTTGATAAAGATGGAAGAGGATTGATTGGTGGATACAGGTCTCTTGAGTGCATGCTACGATCAAATACAATCTGACCTTCTGTAATATAACCCGTCAAATCAGGAATTGGATGAGAGATATCATCATTAGGCATTGATAGAATTGGTAACTGTGTGATTGAACCCTTACTTCCCTTGATCTTACCAGATCTTTCATAAAGTTCTGCTAGGTTGGAATATAAGTATCCAGGATAACCTTTACGAGATGGAATCTCACCACGTAGTGTGGCAATCTCTCTTAAAGATTCACAGTAGTTTGTCATATCAGTCATTATAACAAGAACCTGCTTGCCTTTATCAAATGCCAAATACTCAGCAAGAGTCAAAGCTGTTCTTGGAGTGATGGTTCTTTCAATAGAAGGATCATCTGCGAGTGATAGGAACAATGCTACATTACCAATAACTCCACTTTCTTCAAATGAATTGATGAAATATCTTGCAACATCATATTTTACACCCATCGCAGCAAAAACAATTACGAAATCATTATCATCATTGATAACTTTTGCTTGTTTAGCAATTTGAGCAGCAAGCTCATTGTGCTCCATACCATTACCAGAAAAAATTGGTAGTTTTTGACCTTGAATCAAGGTTGTCATACCATCAATTACGCTGATACCTGTTTGAATGAAATCCTTAGGATAAACACGTGCTGTTGGGTTGATAGGTTCACCATTAACATCTCTCTCAAATTCACCTTGTGGAATTGGAGATCCATCACGGCTTTGACCCAAACCATTCATAACTCTTCCCAACATGTTCTCTGATACAGGAAGTTTTAATGGTTCACCCATAAAGTGAGCACCTGTTCCAGGCATTGTCAATCCAGCTGTACCTTCAAAAACCTGAACACATACAACTTCATCACTGGTATCAAGTACCTGTCCTGAACGTCTAGATCCATCTGGTGCGACAATCTCAACAAGTTCTCCATAACCAATTGGGTGAGTATTTTTCATATATACTAAAGGACCATCAATTTTACTTGCACCAAGATATTCACGTCCTGCTAATAAACGACGGTCTGTATTCTTAGTCTTCATAGATGCCTCCTAAGCTAGCAATACCTTTTTCAAGTCTAAGTTCAAGTTTATCAATTTGATCTATATCATCATTGCTGATTGCGAACTTAATACGTGAAATTTCTTGTACTACTTTCAATCTTTTCAATTTTACCAATGGAACGCCTTTTTCAATAGCTTCTGAACCACGATGCCAGTAAGTCAAAATTACAGATAACATTTTGACCTGTTTTTCAACTGTACAGTATCTATCAATTTTATCAAAAGCATTCTGCTGTAAGAAAGCATTTTTGAATAAAGTACAAACTTCCAAAATGAAGTTTTGAGAATCAGGAAGAGCATCTGCTCCAACTAATTTAACGATCTGTTGCAATCGTCCTTCTTTTTGAAGTAATTCCATTATTTCTTTTCTGTTATCTGCCCAAGTGTCATCACTTTTTTTATTCCACCAGTCTTTAACATCAAGCAAGTACTCACTGTAACTATCAGTCCAACTGATTGCAGGATAGTGACGTGCTGAAGCAAGTTGTCTATCAAGCCCCCAGAAACAACGTACGAAACGTTTTGTATGCATTGTAACAGGCTCTGAGAAGTCACCTCCAGGAGGAGATACAGCACCAATTACAGATACAGAACCTTCTTTTCCACAGAGAGTCTTCATAAGACCAGCTCTTTCATAGAACTGAGCAATTCTTGTAGCAAGATATGCAGGGAAACCTTCTTCTGCTGGCATCTCTTCCATACGTCCTGAAAGTTCTCTTAGAGCTTCAGCCCATCTTGAGGTAGAATCAGCCATAATAGCTACAGCATATCCCATATCTCTATAGTACTCAGCCATTGTGATACCAGTATAAATAGAAGCCTCACGTGCTGATACAGGCATGTTAGAAGTGTTGGCAATCAAGATAGTTCTTTCCATCAAGCTCTTACCGTTTCTAGGATCAATCAATTGAGGGAATTCTCTCAATACATCGGTCATTTCATTACCACGTTCACCACAACCAATATAAACAATTATATCAGCATCACACCACTGAGCAATGGCATGTTGAGTCATGGTCTTACCAGTACCGAAACCACCAGGAATAGCTACTGTACCACCTTTTGCAATAGGGAACAAAGTATCAATTACTCTCAAACCTGTTACTAATGGAGCATGGAAGCTCATTCTGTCTGATACAGGTCTTGGGTTTCTAATAGACCATTTCTGTAGCATCTGTACTTTTAAATCAGCACTTTTAGATTGTGAGATTGTAGCAATATCGTCTACTACTGTAAAATCACCCTCTTCTGCTATATCGATGACCACACCTTCTGTTGTAGATGGTGGAATCATGATTTTATGAACAATGGTCTCACTTTCTTGAACTGTTCCAATTATGGAACCAGCTTTAACTGTATCACCATTTTTAACAGTTGGAACAAAATGCCATTTCTTTTTGTGATCAATACCATCAAAAGTTAGACCACGTGAGATGAATGTTCCACTTGCTTCTTCTAGTTTTTCTAAAGGACGTTGAATACCATCGTAGATGGATCCGATCATTCCAGGACCTAATTCTACACTTAATGGTGCGCCAGAACCGTATACGTTATCACCAGGACAAATTCCTGTTGCATCTTCATATACCTGTACAACTGCTTCGTTACCACTTAGTTTTTGAACTTCACCAACTAATTGTTGTTCACCAATTCTAATCAGCTCTAACATTTCTGCATCGGTGACATCTGTAACAGTAATAACAGGTCCGTTAACACGTTTTACGTGTCCAATTATTCTTGTGGGCATGAGCCCTCCTGAACAGCTATTTTTATATCGCGGTCGAATCTTCGCATTCGAATATCAACCTGGTTGTTGAACGAAATTTTACCATCAAGGGATGTTGCTACAATCCCTGGTACAACCAAACGTCGGGAATCTAAAGAAAGTTCTAAATCAAGACTATAGACGTCTTTGGCTTTTTTAATTACCTGTTTTAACATTTCTTCATTTACAGGTGTTTTAGGAGAGAAAGCGATTTTAGCTTTATCAAGTCCCAAACCAAGTACAGCTTCAATAATCCAATTGATAAGAATTTCGTTGCTTTGAGGTCCGGTCAGAAGATTTAAAGTTTCATCTTTAACCATTTCTATCAATTTTGAATATTGTTCATCAAGAAGTTCTAGCTCAACTTTTCTTTTTGCAGCTTTCATAGTTGCATTTTTCTTAAGTTCTTCTACAGCCAACTTATTCTTGAATTGTCTTTCTTCAATCTTTACTTCTTTATCTGCTTGGATATAAGCATCACTAATAATAGATTTTGCTTTTTCCTTGGCATCTTTTAAAATAGCTTCTGCTTTAACATCAGCTTGATCTTTAATGCCACCCAACAGTTTATTGTCATTGTTCACACCAATTCTCCATTTTAAATACTTACACCGATAGCTTTATTAACCAATGTACGTAAATCTTTACTCTTATTTCCCCCCGGGCCAGGAATAACAACTACTAATGGAAATATTTCAGAAAATAAATACTGATCAACAATATCACTGATCATATCAGCAACGGGTTGAGTAATTACAATAATTCCATTTTCTTTGTCTTCTAAAGCTTTGTCCCAAGCGGCCTTTGCCTGGGTTGGGTTAGTCGCCTGCATCCCGTAGACACCTACCAAGGAAAATCCTAAGACGGTGTCTTCGTCGCCGATGACGTAGTACTGCATACTAAGCTTTTCCTAGAATCATTAAAGCAATAATGAAACCGAAAACAACCAAACCTTCAGCAAGAGCGATAAAAATTAAGGCCTGTGAAGCTAATTCTGGCTTCTCACTAATAGCGCCCATAGCTGCTGAACCTACATTACCAATTGCAATACCAGCACCTAAAGCGCCCATTGCAAATGCAATTGATGCGGCAATACAAATCAAACCTGTTTGAGATGCAGTAGTTGCTACTTGAGTACCTTCAGCAAAGATGCTAGGTGCAAATAATACTCCTGAAGCTAATAGCATAAGAGCTGTAGCTAGAAACGATAAACGAATTTTCTTTTTGAATGCAATATTGGTCATAATGACCCTCCTGTATATTACTTATGACTTTGGGAGCGTAAACTAACTGGAGAATACGCAATACCTTTGCCATTAAAAAACTTACTAAAGAATTCATAATAATTAAGTCTAAGAGCCTGAATTCCAGCTGATAAACCTTCCAATGCGATGACAAGTACATTACCTGCTAATAATATCAAAATACCAGCAACGGTAGTCATTCCTGGAATAGCTGCCAACTGTTCAAAAGCACCCATCAAACTGACATGAGCGATACCCAAACCGGCTACACGAAGGAATGATAATGTGTTTGACATATAACTGATAAATATTTCCAATAATTCAATGATCCAGATACCCAATGAGCTTATGCAAACCTGGCCAAAAGTTTTGTTATGTCTGGATTTTTTATTAATCAACCAATCAAATGGTTCATGAACCAAAATCCCCAGAGCACCAATTAAGAATGCATATACAATCCAAGAATCTGATGGGAAAGATTTGTAACCTGATGAAACATATCCAAAGGCCAAATACAATCCAGTTGAATAAATCACGGTACCAGAAACCCCGGTTGAGGAGAACAATAATGCTGCCCAACGTTTTTTCTTAATTAGATTTACCCAGTTGATCAACAGACCTACAAAGATAACTACAATACCATATTTGATACATATACCTAAAATATCATATACACTCTGTACTGGAGTCCCGATGACAGAGGCCTGTCCTTCAACAACTGCATGATAATTGAACCAGACAGCGGGGAAAACAGGAAAACCAAATGTTGATCCAAATAGGATACCACCTATCATTGAAAAGACACCCAGATATATCATCAACAAAGAAACAGATTTATTAAGAAGTCCTTCTTTTTTCATTGGATTCTTTTTATAGCTTCTAGTAAGAAGCAATCCAATTAAGAAAAGTACAAACCCCTGTCCTAAATCTGCAAACATCAACAAGAACATTGTCAGGTATGCAACCGCTACAAATGGAGTTGGATTGATTGTACCATATTCTGGTGTTCCGTAATTTGATACCAAACCTTGGAAAGGTTTCAAGATCTTAGGCGATTTCATTGCAACTGGAATTGTAGATGAATCTTCAGCTTCATTGACTTCAGTCCAATCTATTATGCACTGTCCATCTGTTGCTGCGTAAATTGCTGTTTCAATCTTATTTGCATCATGTCTTGGAACCCATCCAGAGAACAATGTTGTGTTGTTTGTATATTTGAAATATGAGCGAATTTGATCTGACAATTCGTGCAATCTTAAATTGCACCACATTTCAAGAAGTTTTGGCTCTTTCTCTTGAATTTTTTCTGCAACTTGATTCTCTATCTCTTCTTTCTTTTCGTTACATAATCTGATCTCTTCATCAAGTTTATCAGCAACTGCAATGGAGCCTTCCCTCTGTGCATTTCCGTCTTCTGTCTCTGTCCATCTGAGCATTTCAAGTACTTGAGAGATATTTGCAGTGTCTCTTCTAAGTGACATTGTTGTGATGAAGCTATCCTTTTGAACTATCAAAGCACCAAATTCATTCAGTCTCTTCTCCAATACTTCAATCTTTCCTTCAATTTTTCCTGTTCTGACATCTAAGTAATCTCTTTTGCCCTCTTGGATGTAAGATTTCATTTCTTTTAAAGCTTCAAGTCTTTGACTGTAAGACTTCTGTTCGTCTTTTAAAGTAGTTAAAGAAGCACTGAATCTATTTAGAAAACTTGTGTATTCAGAAATGTTCAAACCAACCATGTTTTTCACATTCAACAGAGTTGAACTTGGCATAGGACGTTTTCCTTGTCTCAACAAGTTGTCAATTCTATGACGTGCATCTTCAATTCCAGCCCTATTAGAATTAGGTCTTTTTTTGCTCAATCTTGCCATCTGCTCTGGTGGTAGATTGTTTATTTGAACAAAATCTAGTGCCCCAATTTCCAACAAAGCTTTTATTACTGCATCGCTTTTTTCTTCGATAACAACAGCAGTAATCATTCGCATATCTTCAGTGAATAAACTCATGATAAAATCCCCTTTATTTCGCTTGAATCAACTCCATAATACTTACCACCAAGAATACCACAGATCATATAGTACTGAGCTTCTCTGTAATAGAAATATGCTAAAGGAGTTCCAATAGTAAATGGTTTTCCACTTAAAATTTTTCTAAAATTCTTTTTCTTTTGCTCACCAAGAAACTTTTCAATAGCTCTTGTATGATTGATCATGGAAGATTTATTATCGGATATATTTACATCTTTTAAAGCACTTGCTAGTTCTGGATATTTATCCCTCAATAGCAACTCAGGTTGTCTATTTTTGGGATTGCTTACGATATAATCATGAGTGATTTTATCAGAGTAAACTCTTCCATATGGGAAAAGAGAGTTCTGCAGCTTCTGTGCATCCATCTGATGGAACCAGCCATATCTTACAAGCATCAAAATGTTCTTCAAATTAATTTCTGTAATAGCCATGCTATAAGCTACTTTTTTGTCATCACCTGTTAAAGAAGAACAAGCTTTTATCTGTAATCCATACCAATATTTATCTAATGCACTTTCTAACTCAAACAATCCATCTTGACTGATCTGCTCAAAGGTAAATTTCTTCAAAATATTTTGATACCAGGTACCACTTAAAGCATCAATGATGTTTTCATATGTAATAGCATTTACCAAAGAGATATAATCGATTTTATTTACAATTCTATCTTTGATCAAATAGGAGGTTCTATAGGTAATTGGTCTATGATGTACAGCTGATGAATACCACAATCTGATTGTGTTTTTAATGTTCTCAACTTCTATTTTCATCAAGATAATTTTCACTAATTCTTGAGGATAACCTTCAGTTAGATTCTTAACACTTTGGTAATCAGCTATTAAATCTTTGAGCAAAGATAACTCTACCATCTGTAGGTCACCTGTTTTATCAAAAGCTTCTGCAGCTTGTACGTATCCATGTTCTCTTAGAATACCAATGGACTCCACAAGGCTACCAGCCTTCAAGAGGTCACTCTCCAACTGATCATCTTTTATTATTCCAATTTTTGCTTTTAATTTGGCATTAATAAAACCATATTGACTTACTGCTCTTTTTTTCATGCTTCAAATACCGATGAGCTACATATTTTTTGAGCTAGCTGTTTAGCTACTTTTTTGTAATCAAAAGAAGAAGCTGAATAATCACTTTTCAAGCTCTCTTGATAATTCATAACTTCTTTTTTATTCTCTTCTACAAGTTTATCAAATTTAATTTGATTTTTTGATTTACACTGCTTCAAACTATCTTTAACTATTTGTTTAGCCTTGATATCAGCATTATTGAGAATAACACTTGCATCGCTTCTAGCTTTTTCTACTGTAAGTGTTGCTTTATCCTCTACTTCAATTATTTCATTAATGATTTCACTTTGCATGGATTTGCTCCTATTTATTAGTATTATTCTATCTCTTATGAGTGTCAATAAACATAACCCGTAAATCTAGTTTGTGCCGACACTCAAAAAAAAAGACAATTGGATAATTCAACAAGAACATCGATTTAAGATAAATCAATATTTCCAATCATGTAACGAATTACTAAAAAATTATCGATTTAATTATATATCAAAAAATACAAATTCGCTATGATTTTTTTAAATCTAAAGGAAATTATCGACAATATTTTTTTATCGTTAATTTCTGTAAATTATAACAATTCTGTTATAATTATTGCAATTTTCTTCTAACATTTCTGCAATTTTTCACTTTTTTTCAATGTAAATTTTATCATTAATTTGTTAAATCATATCAGTTTTATAACTAAACCAGTTTAAAATCACCAAAATCGTTCAAACAAGACAATTATAGATTCTTTAATAATCAATATTATAAAATATTTTACTGCATTTGAGAAATTTTTTTTGAATCCTTGAACAAATACAAATTGTTATTAGTTACATAATTAAATAGCAAAATTTTGCCGATGAAGATTCAGTAATTCACATATATAAATCAGTTAAATTTTGTAAAATTTCAAAAATTATTCAAAATTGATTGTCACTTTGAGATTTTATAGATATTCTCTCATTCTTCTTTTAAGAATCAAGATTCTGATGCTATGTAATAATTTCATGAGTGACTCATATCTATGAAGGATTTGAGTACTTAAAAAAAAGACGAAGAGTGACACTCTGTCAACATTTGGATATAAAAAATGCAGATGATATCAATTGCAATCACCTGCATTTTTTTACATATTAAGAAATCTATTAGAATGTCCAGTCATCATACTCTGAATCATCCCAACTGGATGCTGTATCAGCAAATGGATCAAATTCTACTTCAGTAGAATCATCATCTGTACCAATTGTTTGTTCAAATCCTGTTGGAGCAAATTCTTGAGAAGATGTCTGAGCAAATGTCTGTTCATCCGTAACTCTTGCGATATTCAACAATACAACCTTTGCATATTCAGCTACGATTTCATTTCCGAATGTATCAACTGAAATATCGTCTTCTTCTGTAGATGCTTGTTCTGCTTCAAGATCAACATCCCAAGAAATAAGCTCTGGTTGTTTTTCCTCAGCTTGATAATCTTCTATTTCAATGACCTTTCCATCATTTTCTTCATCATCAGGAATATCGAAACTCAAGGCAAACCAATCATTTCCAACCTGCAAGTCAAATACATATATACCAGGAGATACATCATTTAATATCCATCTACCATTTGCATCAGTAAATAAGTACTGAGATTCACTGATCTGTAGATAGTAATTACCATTCTCATCTATCTCTCTAGTATATACAGGAGATGAATATTGGGCATATGGTAGGCCATCTGTATTGTAAAGAACACCAGATACTGTATATGAAGTTGGAATTGATAATACCTTTGTAAATCCTGTTCTAGATGACGTATTCAATTCGTAAGAGAAAGTACCACCACTGCTATAAACAGAATCTGACTCACTGTAGATGATCAAGTTATTCTTAGAATTAGCAGTTAGATCTGTATATACTGAAGTTCCAAACAGAGAATTGAGCTGTTTAGGAGAGGAGTCATTTGTCTTACTTACCGAAATTGGACTTCCTGAAAGCTTTCCTGTGGTCTTCAATAATAGGAAGTTACTTGATGAGCTTGCAGATATACCAAACAGTCCGCCAGCATAGTAAAGATTTGTTGATAAGCTTGCATTTGTATTGAAATCTGTGAAGTCATCAGATGCTGTCTGCTTAACACTCAATGTGCTTACATTTCCGCTGTGAGACCATGTACCACTGTATGTTGGATCTGTGTCTTCGAAATAATTTATATTTGATAATGAGAACTGCAATGAATCATTATCTGTTGCTTTCAATGTAGAACTTATACTGCTATCACCACTGCTGCTCAATGATGTAGATGTTGTTAAGTTTTCTAATAATGAATATGTCAGTGATACAGATAATGAGAAAGAAGGATCTGAATCATATGCTGCTGCAAATGATAAGCTAGACGACAGAGACAATCCTGTAAACGGTGTTACAGTCGTGCTCAGAGACGATGATGCACTGAGACCACTGTTTGCTGCAGTTAGACTTATAGATGTGTTTATAGATGGCAATTGCCATAGATCAATTGTATAACCAAGGCTCAATCCAATAGACCCATCTGTAGATAAGTCTAAAGTTGAATATTCAAATTCCGGTACGCTCAATGATAGACTTGCACTGATGTCTCCAATTGGAGAATCATAAGTATGAGATACAGAAAAGTTTACAGAAGGAGTTATGTCTTCTTCAAGATAAAGTTCAAACGAACCTGTATATGAGCCATGCATTGTTGCAAGTATTCCGTCCATTGATAAATCAAGTAAATCTGATGACATTGCAAGAGATGTTTTCATGGTGAATTCATCTGTTAGACCCATATTGATCCAATATTTCATTTCAAATTCATCAAAGTTATACTCATACCAGTTACCATCAGGATATGGAAGAGCAAACAGGGATGATGCTACATCATCTACTTCAGTTTTGTGAATTGCACCGCTCAATCCCCACAGATAGTCTCCACGAGCTAATAAGCTTGAATCATAAGCTATGTTATATTCTTCTTTTATATCATCATATTGTTCGTCATCATAATTGATATCAAATATAATTTTATTGGCACCATCTTTAAATGCGAAGTCAACAAATTTATATTCTCCCTGTTTTACACGCTTGGAAAGAATTATCTCACCATTCAAGAATATATTTATTGTAGCTAGATCTTTAATTATATAACTTCTTTGGAATTGGTGAGGAAGTGCAGAATCATCACCATATGAATAGGATTTTTCAAGAGTGAAGCCAATTGGTGTACCATCACTTATGAGAGATCCACCGACTTGACCAAATGTAAGTTGAAGACTTTGTTTTCTGAATGTATACGTTCCACTCCAACTACCAAAGTCGTAGGTCAAAGGATTGGTATCACCAAATGTATATGCAAAACTATTCGAGAAGTCGAACTCTATTTCCCCTACAGAAACAGAATTGCTCATATATAAATTGAGTGTCAATGAATTTGCTGATGTATATATAGGTCCATATGAATAGCTGCTGTATAGATTTACAGAAGAAACCACTGTTATGAATACTGGATTCACCAGCTCTGCATCTGAAATACCATATTGATTATTTTTTTGAATTTTAGAGCTCTTATCAACTTCAGCTACAGGAATGACAATCAGTGGCATATCTTCTAATGAGAAGTTCAAATAGACTGCAAAGTCATCAACATTTACTGATGCATCCACACCCTTGTTTACCAAGTCATCAATTGAGATATATTCAGGATTATCACCAAAGATTCTATCCAATGCTTCATCACTCAATCTATTGAAGATAAAGTTAATAAGTTCTTGTGCATTGAGATAGTAACTACCTTCATCAAATTGAACTTCAATTTCTCCAAGTGTGTCTTCATTAACTGTGAGAGACAAATAATAATATCCATCAGGATAAAGTGCAGTGTCATCTTCACCTGCAACATAGAAGTCAGAGAAGAAGTCATCAGTATAATCTACTGTTTCAGTTTGAACAGGATTGAACATATCATATTCTTCCTGCGTCTGAACCATTGGATCAAATAAAGTTGGAGGAAGTAATTCTGGTAAATCATCCCAGTCATCTCCCCAATCGTCCCAACCATCATCCTCAGCAAAGAGGTCAATTGGTTGTTCTTCAGCTGGTTGTTCTACTGTTTCAAGAACAGGTTCTTCTTCAACAGAAGGTTCATTTTTAGTCAAACCTTCCACTTCTGTAGATGAAGTATCACCCACAGATGAGGACGTATCTAAAGATACCGATTCATTTTGGATGGAGTCATCATTATCAGCAACAACAAGATTTTCTGATTCATCAACAGTCTGCTCGAGTTGAACTTCATAAGAAATATAATCCTTATTTAATTCATTAACTTGATATTCTCTTTCATTTTTATTCTCGGCAAGTAAAGGTAATGAGGAATAATAACGCTGCAGAGAGACATTTATGTTGTTTTCATCAGTTAAAATTTTGTTATTTTGAATTGGAACATTTTCAACACTTTGACTTTTCTTTCCTTCATTTGAAGAGATGCCATAATGTAAGCAAAAAATAAGAATTGTAACAATTACACATAGGAAAAATGTTACAAATCCTATTTTTCTTTTTCCAATATGAGAGTGATTTCTCAAATTGAACTCCTAGATTTATCGATATCTTTACATCATATCTTTTTTATTTTTTTAATCATTAATAGTAAAAGAACTTCTGTATTTAACTCCAGCTTCTCTAGATAAAGAACTTGGCCAAGGAATTTGTTTGGTTATTGTTTTTTTAGCTAAGATATTTGTAGCAAGCAAACCAGCCAACTGTTCACTTCCTTCTAATTTAACAGTGTTACCTGTGCTATCTGATACGATCAAAGTTACATCAGTTAATGACTGGTGAACTGTACCTAAATTAGATAGTGTAACAGCCATTGTTTCTACTTCTTTATCAACAGTGTTACCATCAGCATCTTCTACTTGTTGAATTGTTGTAGATGGAGCAACCCTTCTTACCAAAACGTTTTCTACAACGCTTGAAGGTTTAACGTAAGCACTTGTTGTATATACATACAAGAAGTTGAACATACTGTTGTTATCAGTATTTTTTCCTTGAGAATAAGGAAGTTGTTCTGCCCTAATTCTAAATGCCAATTCTGAACTTACATTTTTAGGGCCTTTATATAAGACTCTAACGATTTCAGAACTTTGAGGCTGAACAATTGTCTTTGGATGTACAATAGTAAAATAATTGTCAGCTGGGGTATTAATTTCATCCCCATTTTTTGAATCTTGGCTTCTTGTTAAAGCTGAGATTTGAATTGCAATTGGCTCATCACTATCGTTTACTATGGTATATGTCTTGGCACTACCAGCACCGGATGGGTCAAATTCCTGAGTTAAAGGTGAAAATTGAAATGCAAATAAATTTGCAGATGCAACGAATACCATTAAAATACAAAGACTTAAAAATTTTTTTTTCATGTATTCCTTCCTATTAGTTTTTGATTATATATTACGAAAGATTACTTAACTTTACAAGAAGAATTTATATAAATCACAACTAATGACATATAAAATCCTTACTTCTAGTCTATTCTATAACATAATTCAGTATATTGCAAATAAAATATGCCAATTCTGTCAAAAGTTTCATTTTTTTTTATTTTAGTTGCCTATCTTTGTTTTCTTCTCTTCAATGAGTATTTTTACTGAATTTAAAATGCTCTTCTCAAGAAAATTGCCCAGCTTATCAATGCGTCCTTCATAATCTCTACCAAGCCCCTTTCTTATCCAATCGAAAACCAAACCAACTATTGCATACTTATAAAAATCAGTCACCCTCTGCAAAATTTCATCATCAACATCTTCATAATCACAATGTCTTTTCAACAAAATGAAAATATATTTCCCCACCCTGTCTACTAAGTATCTTTCCAATACATCTTGACTTAAGCTATAATAAACCGCACAAATCGTTTGTTCATTAGCAATTATGTACTCATAAAGATTGATCATTATCTCATCAGTAGAGTTAGCTTTATAGTTTTCACCAACTAATACTTTCTCTTCATTATCCAAGGTCCAATAAACTAAATCATAGAGATCTTTAAAATGATAATAAAAAGTCTGTCTGTTAATTCCACATAATTGTGTCACTTGAGTAACTGTTATTTTATCTAAATTATTTGTAAGCATTAATTTTTTTAATGATTGAGAGAGCATTACTTTGGTATTCATTTTTAAAAACCTTTGTTCAATATATGTTTTATTTATTTATATTATTTTATCAATGATTTAACTAATGACATCAATTGTCAAAAATCAAGAAATTGTTCTAAATTATAAAAAATAAATAGGAAACAAAATTAAAACCTTCATGTTTGTTAAGTAAAAATCATAAAATTTTACATTTGTGTATATATTATTAAATTAAATTTCTGTCTGTTGGAAAATGTAATATTGAGGAAAGCTTGATTGATAGTACAGTACCAGCACTGATTAACTGATCCATAAATGCATCAGGTGTTGCAACTGGATAATGTGATAACCATCTAAGCAAAGCAGAAACTATAAAATCAGAAAAGGCATCTGAAATTGGTAATATATCGTAGTCGACATCATCTCCAAAAACTTTTTCAATTGTTGGTTTTAAAGCTTTAGCTAAATAATCTCTCAAACTATTTGGGCCTGACAATTCGAAGGCCTTCCTATAAAAAGTCTTGTTGTGATAAAGATATGTAACCAGAGCACCAGCTGCTTCAAAATTATCAAAAGTCGAATATGTTTCTATAGTAGGACTTATAATATCTGTTTCAAAAATCCATATTAAAAGTTCATACTTATCGGAAAAGTGATAATAAAAGGTTTTACGATTTATATTACAATCACGACAAATATCTGACACAGAAATTTTGTTAAAGGGATGGTTCTCCATAAGGTCTTTCATGCAATTTGCAATTGCTGTTTTAGTGAGTACATTATTTGCCATATAGTTAATAATATAAAGGTAAATAGAGAATTGTCAACCTAATCAAATATATAAAAAAGGACATTTTGTGTTTTTAAAGAACCAAAATGTCCAATTTAATATACTAGTAAAAAAATACTACAATGCTTATTTGAGTTTTCCACTCAAATATATTGCTCCAACTATGTAATTACCCTTTTTTATAGGCTGCTTTACAATATTTTCAGCATATATAAGTTCAAGAGGTCCCATAATAGTGTTTACAAAAGATTTGTAACAATATTCATCGCTATTCGAGAATTTTACTTTTGTGGTGTTGATAACTTCTCCACAGTAAATGTTGAATAGGACATTCTCGCTATAAAGTTTTTTTTGCTCTTCTGTTAAGTCTTCTGCTTGAAGGTTGTAGAAATAATAGGGAAACAACATTTGGTCTTTTATATATGGTCCTTCATTTTTTTCCTCATAATCTTTTCTACTTTCATATATTGAGAGGTTTGTAGGAAATCCACATACTTGAAGATTGACTTCATCATTTTCTTTTAAAACTGCATTACTTAGACCTGCTTCTATTAAATTAACAATAAATGCTTTTTTATCATCAACAGATGAGAAAACAATAGCAGGAATTTCTTCAGTGCTTCCTAGACTCATAACAGGATTTGCTTTCCACTCACATTTATTCAATATGTGTGAGTCCACACCTATAACATCAGTGTCTTTTCCACCTTTTACAATTCTTGCAACCATTCTCAATCCATCATTGTAGTCAACAATTTTGTAATTGTAATCATTTCCTTCTTGTGCCTGTACTCCCGCAAAAAGGTTCAATATCTCTGCTTGATTTTGAGAGATCTTACTTAGTCCTAGACTATCTAAAAATAATGCCATATTTACTCCAATTTTTTGTTTATTCTATCAGTAAATTGGGTTGATGAAAAGGAGCATAGATAATACTATTATACTCATGAAAATTTTGGATGATTTAACAATACAAGATGGAATTTCTGATGGATTTCCAATCTTACTAGGTTACTTCTCAACTGCCGTTGCTTTTGGATTGATTTGTAGAAATATAAATATAAACTTCTTCTCAACTGTATTGATGAGTGCTACAAGTGTTGCCGGAAGCGGTCAATTCTTAACAATAAATCTTTATTCAACAGGTACCTTCATTGTTGAACTTTTTATTTCAGTTATGCTCATTAACTTTCGATATGTGTTTATGGGAATGTCAATTAATAATAAATTAGATAAGGACATTTCATTTTTACAGCGCTGTCTTGTTGCATTCATAACCACTGATGAGGTCTTTTCCGTTGCATCTCTTAGAAATCAAAAATTAAATTTTAAATATATTTTTTCAATGCAGCTTACAGCCTATACAGGTTGGGTTGTTGGAACAGGTATTGGTTATGTAATTGGAACAGTTTTGCCACAAAGTCTTCAAGCTGCAATGGGTGTTACTTTGTATGCAATGTTTGCATCTTTGTGGGCAAGTGAAGTCAGAAAAGATGGCTTTCCAATTTTATCAATTGGCTTGCTCTCAGCAGCCATCAATTCATTTTTAGTATGCATCTGTCAACTTTCAACTGGTTGGTCTTTTGTAATCGCAATGGTCAGTGCTTCTTGGATTGGAAGTTATCTAGTTAAGAGGGAAAAATAGTTATGGACGGCGAACCAAAATCAATATTGTTAGTTGTGCTTGTATCAGCTATTGCTACGGCAATACCTCGTTTCATTCCTTACTTTTCAAAATCTATAAATAAATTACCTGATTGGGTGACTGAAAAACTTGCTCTGCTTCCAATTGCAGCTCTTGGTGCTTTGATCTTTCCCTTTGTAATTTTGGATTTTCCAACAGTATGGTTTGCAGGTCTCTGTGGCGTTGGTGCGGCATTCTTTCTTGGATTTCTAAAACAAAATATGATTATTTCTATAATTGCCAGTATAATGGTTACATATGCAATACTCATTATTTGATTTTCACAGACACTTCACTGCTTCAAAAAAAAGAGATGATGCTTATTATTGCACTTCTTCTCTCGATGAATGGATAGATAATGGAGAGTTCTATTCTTTAGGTCTCCTTCTTTCTGATAAGATGTATTTTTCAGAGGAAATATCTTCAGTAGTAAGAAAATTAGAAGAAATGTTGATCAAAAATCAAAATGCCCAAATTGGTGAGATCGGTTTGGACAAGAGATTTGGACAACCTGAATTGCAGGAAGCTTTTCTTAGAAATTGCATAACTCTTTCTCATAGATACAATAGAATTTTGAGCATTCATTGTGTTAAATCATATGATCGTTTGATTTCTATCCTTGAAGATATTGAGATTCAGGAGAAAAAAGAGACAGAGAGAACTGGAAGAATTTTCTACAGACCTCTGACCATTTTACATGGATTCACGTCCAGTCTTGAAGTAGCTAATTTATTAAACAAGCATAATATCATCATAAGCATAAATCCAAAGTTTTTAAGAACTAAATTCTTTACAAGAATACTAGAATTTGATAGATTAGGTTTTTTAATTGAATCAGATTGGGATGATGTCTCAGATTCAGGTTATAAAGAATATTTTGATAATTTTATAAATGAGCTTGATCAATGCAATCTAAAAAACTTTAAGGATATTAATAATGAATACAGAACAGTTCTCACGAATTTCTCTTCTAATTGGAGAGGATAATGTCAACAAACTATTTACCTCAAGTGTTTTGATTGTAGGTCTTGGTGGTGTTGGTGGCATGGCCTTAGAGGCTCTAGTTAGAGCTGGTGTATCCAATCTCACCCTCGTCGATTTTGATACCATCACAGTTTCTAATTTGAACAGACAGATCTGTGCTACCTGGGATACTGTAGGTCACGACAAAGCTTTAGAAGCTAGAAAGAGAGCTCTTTCCATAAATAAAGATTGCAATGTAGAGGTAATCAGTTCTTTTTTCAGTAAGGAAACAGCAGATACAATTTTTTCAAAGCATTATGATCTTGTAATTGATGCAATTGATTCTTTAAATCCAAAATGTTGTTTGTTGGAATATTGCTACAAACATGACATCAAAGTAATAAGCAGCATGGGCGCAGCTCTCAAGAGAAATCCTTCTTTAGTTAGATGTGAGGATCTTTTTGATAGTTATGGCGACCACCTTGCAAAGATAGTTCGTAAGAGAATGAAATCTCGTGGAGTTGGAAGAGGAATAAAGGTTGTTTTTGCTCCTGAAATAGCTCGCTTTGATTTTGATAAACCTAAAGATGAAGAGCAAGAGGATATTCTAGAGAGAGGAAGAAAACGAAATGTTCTAGGTTCTCTTCCTACTGTAACAGGTATCTTTGGTCTAACTCTTGCCCACTATGCTCTATCTATGCTCAGTGATGAAAAAGAATTTACTGGTGAAAAATCAATCAATAAGAGATAGAATCATACAAATTTAATTGGTCTAAAACTTGTTTTATCATGGAAAGTAACATATCCTTCTTTCATTTTGAAGAGTGTGAGTCTGTTTGGCTCTTCTAATTTAGCACCATATTTTGTCATATTGCATCTCAATTTCAAATCTTCAATTTTCTCACCATCATTCAAAAAGCCCCAGTCTCTTAAATTGATTTTTTCATCAATTATGTAGTGGACTCTTTTTGTTGTATTTTCAAGAATGGTTATAGATCTCTCTATTTCATCAATTCTCTTGGGATCAAGTCTCACTCTTTTTTCAGGGCACTCCCCCTCTCCTACAAGTTCATACATGGTTGCACTGAGTTCAAAATTTCTATAGATGGAAGATCCCTCTCTTTGAAGAAAGACTTCAACACAGCTGTCTTCATAAACCTCATCATTATGATGAGTTGCCATTCTCCTGAGTTGTTTTTCAATAACATCAAATTTAACAATTAAATTATCATCATCATGGGATAGAGCAACAGAAGCACTAACTCCATCATATACGTCCCCATTGGATTGCAGTTCATAAACATTTAAATCTTTTTCGCTGCAATTTTTTGCTATAACTTCATTCATTATTTTCCTCTTTTTTGATGTTTTTTTTATTTTTTTTAATGCAGAACGGCCAATCTCAGTACTAAGTAAGTGAAAGTAATTTGAGAGAATTACATTCTTTACATTTTCTAGCAGGTGTTCCAACGCATCTGCTAAATATTCTTGCATTTTAAAAGGAGGTACTTAACAGTGCTTACAGTCTATAAAAAAAACTCAAAATTTACAATTCTATTTCTTTGTGTATTCACTTTATTATTGACTTCTTGTAATCAAGAGGTTCCGAATGAAAAATGTAATTTGCATCTTTCAATTGATTCAAACAATTTATTGGATAAATCAAGAGAGATTGTTCCAATTGATGATGAGGATATTATTGTTAAATATGCTTTAACTTTAAAAGGCCCTGATGATGAAACTATATCCGTTGAATTGAATGAATCAACTGGAAGCATAGCTGATTTAGCAATCGGATATTGGACAATCGATGTTTCTGCATTAAATGCACAGGGAACCTCAATTGCAACTGGACAGAAGGTAATCTACCTGACAAAAAAAACAAATGAAGTTGAGGTAAAACTTGATAAACTTGTAGGACTTGGTATTTTGAAAGTCGATTTCTTGTGGAATGAAGATCAAGTTGTATCAGACAATGTTGATGTGGTATGTACTGTCGCTTCAGAAGATGGTAATCAGGTTGAAAAAAGTAAAATTCAGATTACAAACAACAAAAATACAGAAAATGGTCGCAGTCTCATTATTGGAGATCTTCCAGCTGGATCATATATTGTATCAGCAAAACTTATAAGCAATGATGTTTGCATATCTGGTATAGTTGAACCAATTAGAGTCATAAACGAAGGTGTTTCTTTGGGTACTGTTGAATTTTTAATCGGCGATAAAGCCAATCACTTCACATTGAACATAATTCCTAATGTGATGCTTCCTGTATCAGGAAAGATTGTCTGCGATACTGAAAATCCTAAAGTAAACCAAGAATTCAAGCTCACTTTCAATGCTGATGCATTGCCAGCTGGAGTTGATGAATCCACTCTGAAATACGAATGGTACTTTGAAGGAGTGCAGATAGATGATGCAAACGGTCCATCAATTACTACTAGCTGTACTTTGGGCAAACATAGATTCGATGTTATTGTTTTCAATTCATTCAAAGGCTCAGTTGGTGGTACATCATTCAATATTGAAACAACCAGATAATAAGAGTTCTGCGTCATATTTTAACTAACATTAATTAGTTAACACCTGTCTAATTACTTACCCTATATGATTTAATTATCATACAGGGTTTTTACTCATATAAAAAAAAATTATTTTTTCCTACAAATACAATTTCAAATGCCATCTAAAATTATCTCATGTCAAGTATTTTATGACAGGTATTTTTCTATTGACAATTTAAAATTTGACCACCATATTGTGGACATGGATAATAAAAAAACTGACTCACCAACTATAATTATGGATACACCAATTGCATGTGGATTTCCATCTCCTGCAGCAGATAGCAGAGAGAACTCTCTTGATTTCAATGAGCTGCTTCTAAAGCACAAAAGCAGTACTTATTGCTTGAAGGCCAGTGGAAGAAGTCTTGAGAATGCTGGAATTTTTGATGGCGATATCTTGATAGTAGATAAAAGTCTTTCTCCAAAGCAGAATGATCTAGTTGTTGCTGAATATCAGGGAGGATTCACAGCTAAAAGATTCAAAATTCAAGGAGATCATATTTATCTTCACCCAGAGAATGACGAGTTTGATGATATCATAATATCTGAAAGAGATAGTCTTTCAATTTTTGGTGTCATAACTGGAGTTGTTAGGACTTACCGCAAATGATAGGATTATGTGATTGCAATAGTTTTTATGCCACTTGTGAAAAATTGTTCAGACCAGATCTTAAAAACAAGCCTGTGGTTGTACTTTCAAATAATGATGGATGCATAGTTGCACTTTCAAAAGAGGCAAAAGCCCTTGGTATCAAGAGAGGTGCACCTTACTACTCTCAGAAAGATATTCTAGAAAAAAATAATGTGACAGCATTCTCTTCAAACTACACTCTTTATCAAGATATCTCAGATAGAGTCATGGAGGTGCTTAAATCATTTGTTGGAACTATAATGCCCTACTCCATTGATGAGGCATTTTTTATAATGCCCAAAAATATTGATCCTGCAGAGCTCAGAAAAAAAATTGTTCAATATACAGGAATAGAGGTTTCAATTGGTATTGCTCGAACAAAAACTTTAGCAAAAGTTGCAAATCATATTGGAAAGAAGGAGAAAAGTGGAGCCTATGTTTTAACTGAAGAAGATGAAGAGCGAATGCTTAAGAAAGTCCCCGTGCAGGATATTTGGGGTATAGGCTACAAGCGTTCTATATTATTAAACCAGTATGGTATAAAAAATGCCTACCAACTCACTCAGAAAAATGATATTTGGATTAAAAAACAGCTCACAATTATGGGATATGCTACAGTGAGTGAATTACGTGGCATACCAATGGTCAATATAGACAATCCCCCACTCAAGAGTACATGCAGTGGTATCACTTTTTCTCATGTGAGATCAAATTATGAAGAATTAGAAGAGGCTATAGCCTGCCATTGTACAAATGTTGCAAACAAGCTCATTGAAAATAACATGAACTGCCAGATGCTCAGTATAAACCTTTTTACAAACAGGTTTCTGCAAGATTATATTGCACCTTGTGCTGTTATAAAACTTGATGAACCTACAAATTATATTCCATTGCTCATAAAAGCTGGCAAGAGTGTTTTAAAGAAAATATATACAGATGCAAACTATAAAGGCTGCAGAGTCTGGGCAACAGAGCTCTCTCCTTCTTCGTCAAGGCAATTAGATTTATTTATGAGTGAGATGGAAATTGATAAAATGACAAAGCAAGATAAGCTGTCTAAGATTGTAAATGATATAACCAAAATTTATGGTAGAAAAAGTTTGAATGTTGCTGCAGCAAATAAAAATGTAAAGAATGATTTGATGAGCAGGAAGATGCTATCTCCCTGCTACACCACCAAATGGAAAGATTTACCAATTGTTTTTGTTTAATCCATTTTTAAGTAATCAGAAATAGGTAATATTCTTTTACTATCCAAATTTATACAACCAATTTTAACTGTCAAATTACAGAGAGCTTCTTCACCTCGGTACACTATCTGAGATAGTGTCACTGAGAATTTCTTATTAGAAATCAACTTTGTTTTGACAACTAAATCGTCATTCAAAAAACCTGGTTTGTCGTAGACAATGTTAATTTCTTTTACAACAAATCCTACATGATTGTTTAAAAGATCAACTTGGTCTACAACTTCTTTAATCATTTCAGATCTTGCATGTTCTGCAAAATCCAAATACTTTCCATGATAAACGATACCTTCACAATCAGTATCAGAAAAATATACTCTTACATCAAATTTGAATTCACTCAAACTTCAACCTCCGCACCGTCAAATCTCAATGTTTCAAAATAGTCATCCATTGTCTGTGCGCGTCTGATAATATTTAATGTTCCATCTTTTGTCAACAAATATTCTGCGGGTCGAAGTTTTGCATTGTAGTTGAATCCCATTGCATGTCCATGTGCTCCTGCATCATGAAGTACGAGAATATCTCCTCTTTCTATTTCAGGAAGCATTCTATCAATGGCAAACTTATCATTGTTTTCGCAAAGAGAGCCTGTTACATCATACATCTTATTCTTTGGATTATCTTTCTTTCCAAGAACACTTATGTGATGGTATGAACCATAAAGAGCTGGTCTCATCAAGTCAGCCATGCATGAATCAAGTCCAACATAATCTTTATACTTATGAGTTACATGCCTAACTTTTGAAATCAGATAGCCATAAGGTCCAAGGATATATCTTCCAAGTTCGAATGAAATTTGAATTGGGTCCAAATGATTTCTAACAATTAAATTTTCATAGAGCTCTTTAATTTGCTCACTTACATATTCAACGTCCATTTCATTCTGTTCTGGCTGATAAGGTATTCCCACACCACCACCAAAATCTACAAATTCCAGTTTCACACCTGTCTCTTGGTAAATTTTGTTTGCCAATGAAAATAGCATGTGTGCGGTTTCAATGATGAAGTCACCATCAAGTTCATTAGATGCTACCATTGTTTGAAGTCCAAAATGCTTAACACCTTTTTCTTTCATTATTCTGTAGCAGTCGATTATCTGATCTTTTGTCACTCCATATTTTGCTTCAACAGGATTTCCGATGATCACATTACCAGTTCTATCAGGTCCTGGATTGTATCTGAAACAAATTGTGTCAGGAACACATCCTAAAGCATTTTCCATAGCCTCAATATGAGTTATATCATCTAGGTTTATTATTGCTCCAAGTTCATAAGCTCTCACAAATTCTTCATCTGGAGTATCATTGCTTGTCATCATCATTTTTGGACCAGGTAAACCACATTTATGTGATAATTCTAATTCTGGTAATGATGAGCAATCTGCACCAAATCCTAAATCAAACAATCTCTTCATGATTGATGGATTTGGACAAGCTTTTACTGCAAAATAATTTATGAAGGATGGTGCCCATTTAAATAAATCTATAAAATTTTGAGCATTATTGAGTATTGCTTTTTCATCATATAAATAAAATGGTGTTGGAACATCCTTTATTAAATCCTGTAATTCTTTATCTTCTAATGGTAAATTTTTTAAACTCATTACATATTTTCCTTTATGGAAGCAATTGCTTTCTCCACGTTTTCTCTATGTCCATAGGAAGAGACTCTTATATAAGATTCTCCTGATGGACCAAAACCAGAACCTGGTGTAACTACAACATGACATGTTTTCAGTAGGAAGTCAAAGAATTCCCAACTTGTCATGTTATTTGGAGTCTTTGCCCAAATATAAGGGGAATTATCACCACCAAAACATGTTAGTCCAACGCTTTCAAGTCCTTCCTTGATTATTCTAGCATTGCCCATGTAATAATCAACAAGGCCCATGCATTCTTTATGACCCTCACCGCTCAATGCTGCAAGTCCACCTGCTTGAGCTATGTTTGATGCACCATTGAAGAAAGTGCACTGACGACGATTCCACATGGAATTGATCTCACCAACCTCACTATTTTCACTTACAAGCTCTTTTGGAACAATTGACCATCCAAGTCTGACTCCAGTAAATCCAGCACTTTTGCTGAAACTGTTTATTTCAATTGCGCATTCTTTTGCACCTTCAATTTCATAAATAGATTTTGGAAGGTTTTCATCTTTAACATACTCACAGTATGCACTGTCAAATATAATAATAGCTTTGTTCTCTCTTGCATAATCAACAAATCTTTTGAGATCTGAATGACTCATGACTGCCCCTGTTGGATTGTTTGGAGAACAGAGATAGATCAAATCTACTTTTGAATCTGGAACTTCGGGAATAAATTTATTTTCTTCATTACATGGAAGATATACAAAATTATTGTAACATTCTTTTTCTGAATCAAAGCCAGATGTTCTACCACCAACTACATTTGAATCAACATATACAGGATATGCTGGATCCTCTACTGCTATGATGTTATTTTTGCCAAATAATTCTTGAATATTTGCAGCATCAGCTTTTGCTCCATCACTTACAAAAAATTCTGTAGCTTCAAGATTCACACCATATCTTTTGTAGTACTCAACAAGAGCCTCTCTCAATGCAGTGTCACCTTGTTCGTCTCCGTATCCAGTATATGTATCTCTGTTAGATAATAAATCCAGTTTATCTTTCATTGCTCTAACTAATGAAGGAGGTAATGGTTCTGTAGTATTACCAATTCCAAGTTTCATCAGATCAACACCAGGATTTTCATTTAAATATTTATTTGTTCTTCTTGCAATTTCAGGAAATAAATATCCTGCTGCCAATTTGCTAAAATTCTCGTTAATAGTTGCCATCAAATTTCTCCTAAGCTTTGAAATTTGGTACCATTGGATTATTTTCCAATTCTTTTAGTACACTCATTAATTTTTGTCTATGTTCATCACTTTCTAAACTGCACAATGGAAGTCTGAAGCTCTCTCTGCACCATCCATATTGTGCTAAAGCTGTTTTGATAGGAATTGGATTTGTTTCTAAAAAGCATACTTTAAAGAAATCTGCCAATACTGCTTCAATCTTCCTAGCTTCTTCCATGTTGCCTTCAAGACCATAGCGTAGCATATCACTCATCAATTTTGGAAATAGATTTGATGCTACAGAAACAACCCCCTGTCCTCCAAATCCAACTAAATCTAATGAGATGTTATCATCACCTGATAAAACTACAAAATCCTTTGCTGTATTGTCTACAACATTTTTCATTTGAACAAGGTCTCCACTTGCTTCTTTAACTGCTATGATGTTAGGGCAATCCTGTGCTAATTTGATCAATGTAGGTGTTTCTAAATTGACTCCAGTTCTACCTTTGATGTTATAAACAATGCATGGAATGTCCACACTATCTGCAATTGCTTTGAAGTGCAAATAAAGACCCTTTTGAGTTGGTTTGTTGTAGTAAGGATTGACCAACAATACAGCATCTGCACCAACACATTGAGCATGTTTTGACAATCTAATTGCTTCAGATGTTGAGTTACTACCAGTTCCTGCAATAACAGGAACACGTCCAGCAGTGTATTCAACTGTAAGCTGAATCACTCTATCGTGCTCATCATGGCTGAGGGTAGGAGATTCTCCGGTGGTACCACATGGTACCAAGCCACTTACACCATTTTCAATTTGAAAATCAATCAACTTTTTAAGAGCATCCGTATCCAAATTATCTTTCTCTGTAAAAGGTGTTACCATTGCAGTAAATACACCATGAAATTTTGAAGTATCAAACATTTTATTATTCCTTAATTTTAATTATCTATTATTTATAAGAGTCTCTACAAAATCATCTAATGTGAAGAAACCTTTCTTTCCAATCAACCAACTTGCAGCAAGTACAGCACCAATTGCAAAACCATCTCTTGTTCTAGCTCTATGAGTCAGTTCAACTGAATCAAAAGGAGAATCAAAAACTACAGTATGAGTACCAGGAATCCAACCTCCGCGTGTAGATGAAACATGTATTTCATTTGGCTCGATTTTTCTATCTAGTCTTTCGGTTACAACTTTATCTTTACCATCAAAGTTCTCAACTATGATGTCTGATATGAGCTTTGCTGTACCAGATGGTGAATCAGCTTTCTCTCTGTGATGAATTTCATTTGCAAATACATCATAGCTGCCTGTTTTACCAAATAAGGAAGAAGCAAGTTTCACCACTTCTCTATAAAGACTCACTCCAATTGAGAAGTTTCCGCTGTAGATTATGCTACTGTTGGGATAGTCTTTTGCAAAAGCTTTTAAGTTTTCAACTTCGTCATACCATCCTGTTGTACCAATTACTGCAGGAATTTCATTTGAAATATAAAATTTGATATTTTCTTGTATACAAGAGGGATGAGAAAAATCTATCACAACATCACAGTTATTTAGATTTTCTTTCTTAAGTTCTTTACTGTTAATTCTCTCATCTTTGCTATAGGGATCAACAATAGAAACTACATTATAATGTTTGCTATTTGCCACTTCATATATTTTGTTGCCCATTTTTCCAAATCCAACAATTGCTATATTCATATATAATTACCTCTCAATAAAATTAGGATACCAAAAATACTAAGTAGTGTCTATATAATAACAAAATGTTTTTATTATAACATGAATATATGAATGTTTAACAAAGCGTTTTATATACTTAATATTTGTTTATTTGGAGTTTTTATATAATTCTGAGACAGAAAATATCTCTATCCATGGATGAAATTGAAGTTTATTTTTTTATCTGATAGACAATTAATTAAGTCCAAATTTCATACCATAAATATATCTTTTCATATGTTGTTAGTTCCCAATATGTATTTTGTATACATTTTTATATTTCATATAATTCTTAATTGATAGAAAAATGTTTTTTAATGCATCATCTGATACTTAAAAGACCACCATTATTATGATTATCATAATAATGATGGTCCCTTCATGAAAGATATTTATTTTCTTTTTTTATCTCGTCTGTTCTTACGACTCTCACTGGCTTTTATCAAATCTGCGAAAGTTGCACCACCCTCGCTTGATTGATTGAATGAATGCTGGTTTTTATTATTGCTCCAGTTTCTATTCTCTTTTTCTTCCGTGTGATTGCTAACTCCACGACGTCTGTTTCGTTTGCTATCTCTAACAACCTCTATTACAGTTTCATATTTATAACTTGGAATTTTTGTTGAGCTACTTTGAACCTTCATTACTTTCTGCTGTCCTTTAAATACTGAAGTTGACTTGGTAGCACTGGCTGCAGTTTTCAAGCTCGAAAAATAAGAAGCGCTTGAAGAGGATGCTGCTGCAACTTTTACATTGGAATCGAATGTATCTGGTACTTTCTTAACCTTTATAACAGGTTTTACCTTCTTCACAACCACTTTTTTCTTGGTTGCTACAACAACCTTTTTAGGTTTTGGCATTTTCTCTTTAAGATCTGCTATCTCTTTCTCTGTTAGTGGAACTCTTCTTTTTACTTCCATCTCTTCATAAGAACAAGATAATTTTTGACAGACATGATGAGTCCTTCCAAATTCATCTGTAATACTCATCATCTGAGCACCACAGAATGGGCATTTTTTAGAGTCAGTGAACTTTGGCGAGAAACTATCAGTAGAACTTCCAACACTCGAGACAAGCTGTCTTGCAACATTTTTGATGTCTTTTATGAACAGCTCATTGTCTTCTTTACCTTTAGCAATGTTACTAAGACGCTCTTCCCACTGTCCTGTAAGTTCCGGAGATCTGAGCAATGATGGAGCAAGGCGAACTATCTCTCTACCACGTGGTGTTGGAATAAGTTCGTTGCTCTTACTTCGTTCTATATAGTTGTTATGGATCAATTTTTCAATTATATCTGCACGTGTTGCAGGTGTTCCAAGTCCTGCTGATAAATTCTTCTTGATGTTAGAATCTTCAACAAATCTTCCAGCATGCTCCATTGCTGATAAAAGGGTTGCATCGTTGTATCTTTTAGGAGCTTCAGTACTGCATCTTCGACTCTTTATTGATTTTACAGAAACCTCATCATTTTCTTTAAGGGAAGTTAGAATAGAAGATGTCTCACTGTCATCTGATGGTACTGTAGACCTTAGCCCAATGATTCGAGCAATATCTCTGTATCCCTGTGATATAGGTGTTGTTATTCTTGTTTTAAATTTGCAGGAATTTACATCAACATCTACGGTTGCTGTTTTATAAACATAATCAGATTCAAGGACCTCCAAAAATCTAATTACAATCAACTGCCAAAGTTGCTTCTCATCATCTGATAGTCTTGATAAATTTACCTTCTGATCTGTTGGTATTATTGCATGGTGATCACTTACAAGCTCATCTCTAACAAATCTTTCTTTATCAATATGCATGTTGCCTTTGGCAAGGAATCGAGCTTTTGCTGCGAATGGTGTCTGCTCCAATGCAAGAAGTCTCAGTGGTATTGTTTCAACAATATCATGTGTGATGTATCTACTATCTGTTCTTGGGTATGTTACTATTTTATGATACTCATAAAGTTTCTGAAGTACATCTAAAGTTTTCTTTGCACTGAATCCTAAATTTAAATTGGCATCTCTTTGAAGTTCGGTTAGATCATATGCCAAAGGAGATTTTTCAACTTTCTCCACTTCTTCAATTTTTACAACTCTACCTTTTTGATTTTCAACCTTACCAATGATTTCTTTGGCATTGTCTTCTCCCAAAATTCTGATTGTATTTTCTTCGGTATAATAAGAAGCTTCAAATGCCCCAAAATCAGCTTTCAAGGTCCAATAAAAATTTCCTTCAAATCTCTCTATTTCTTCTTCTCGATTGCACATGATTGCTAAGGTTGGTGTCTGAACACGACCTGCAGACATTTTTGCATCAAAGTGAGTTGTTAGAGCTCTTGTTACATTCATTCCCACATACCAATCGGCAGCAGCTCTACTTTCAGCAGCTTTATAGAGGTTCAAATATTCATCACCATCTTTGAGTTTGGCAAATCCTTCTTTGATGGCAGAATCAGTTTGACTGCTTATCCAAAGTCTTTGAACTTTTCCTGTATATGATGATAGCTTCAAAATCCAACGTGCTACCAATTCACCTTCTCTACCTGCATCTGTAGCAATTATGAAACTTTCAATATCATCTCTTTCAATAAGAGATTTAACAATTTTATATTGATCTTTTGTGTTTTCAATAGGTTCAACTTCTAATTTATTTGGCAATATTGGAAGAGAGGCATAAGTCCATCTTTTATATTGACTGCCGTATGTTGCTGGTTGAGATAATTCAACTAAGTGTCCAAGTGCCCAAGTAACGATATATCCATTACCCTCGCTATAACCATCATTTCTATGGTTACAACCCAATGCTGCAGCTAAGGTTCGACCTACGCTTGGTTTTTCTGCTAATACAAGTTTCATAAAAATTATTCAACTAAAAGTTTAGTTGCTCTCTCCTTCTTAAAAGAATTATTATTGTTTATAAAAAACAATATGAAATAACATTATTTTTTACAATAGACAATCAATACTTTGATGTATTTTTTATGTATATTGGGGTATTCTTATCTTTTTTATGTAATATTATTTTTTGACTTGACCTTTTATATGTTATGATTAAAAATGATATATCCAAGGAGATTTTATGCCCAATAATTCTGAATTATTTGCTGAGGAATTGACAGTAAGTGCCTTAACAGATCAAATCAAAAAAACATTAAATAATAACTTTAATAACTTAAATATTGTTGGAGAGGTCTCTAATTTTCGTCCATCATCTATAGGACATTGGTATTTCACTTTGAAAGATAAAGATGCTTCAATCTCTGTTGTTATGTTCAAAACAAACACCTGGAGATGTGAAAGACCATTGAAGGATGGAGACCAAATTGTTATCTCTGGAGCACTTGATGTTTATCCACCAAGAGGAAGCTATCAAATCATATGTACAAATATAAAATTTGTTGGACTTGGCAATATTTTGGCTCAACTTGAAGAGCGCAAGAGAGCCTATGCTAAAGCAGGTTGGTTTGATGCCCAATACAAAAAGCCAATCGTAAAGATTCCTAAGAAACTTGGTATTGTAACATCGGTGACAACAGCCGCACTTCAAGATGTGCTTCAGGTTCTTGATAGAAGAGCACCGTCTTTAGATGTAATTATAATTCCGGCAGTTGTCCAAGGTGCAGGAGCTGGAAAAACAATTGCAAGGGCAATCGATATTGCAAATGAATATATGCTGTGTGATCAATTGATTGTAACTCGTGGAGGTGGTTCAATTGAGGACTTACTTCCTTTCAGTGAGGACTGTGTTCTTCAATCGATTTTAACAAGCAAGATTCCTATAATCAGTGGTGTCGGTCATGAAATAGACTGGGCACTCAGTGATTTTGTTGCTGATTTAAGGGCACCAACCCCTTCTGCCGCAGCTGAACTTGCTAGCTCAGGTATATTTGATGCAATCGAGAAGAACAGAGAGTTAAAATTCAATATCAATCATAGTTTGGAAAATAAGCTCAATTTCTTCAAAGAACGAACTCTACATTTTGATAAACACATTCTCCAAAGTTTGATTCTAAATAAAATTGACTCTCTTTTATTTAGAATGGCCAACAGTGAAAATGATATTGAAAGAAGTATTGATAGTAAAATTGAAAATATAAACTACAGACATTTGACTATAAAAGGTGATATCAATAAAAATATTGATGATAGATATACCAACACCAATTACCATTTTAAAGATATCCAGAATTCAATTGCAAACAGTGTTGATTCAAAGATAAATGGTGGTAGAGTGTATTTAACTCAGCTTAAATCTGAGTTGAACAGTAACGTAGAAAGAAGAGTCGATCAGAGTGTTTATGATTCTGAGAGAATTAAGAACGAGTTATTGAGAAACTTTGAGAACAAGGTATCTTATATAAGTCAAAAAAATGATGAACTGAAGAATGTTTATCAAAACAATATTGATAAAATATATCAAAAATCATTCTCTCGGTTCAAACTTACAGAAGCTGAGCTTTCAGCATTGAGTCCTACATCAATTCTTGATCGAGGATATTCTATTGCTCAGGATGAAAATGGTAACATTGTTTCCTCAGTAAATCAAATACATAAAGATGATTTATTAGGGATTAGAGTTAAAGATGGATCAATTAAGGTAAAGGTGGAATAATATGAATTTCGAAGATAATCTAAAAAGAATGGAAGAGATTGCTGCACTTCTTAGAAATAGCAACACATCATTAGAAGAAAGCTTGAAGCTATTTGAAGAAGGAATGGATCTTTCTAAAAAGTTAGAAGATGGCTTGGAAAAAGCCAAGAGGAAAATTGAAACGGTAAAAATGAACAACAACAATGAAATAGAAATTGAGGAGTCAAAATAAATTGTGATGGCACTGTTGCCAAATGCAATGATTGATTCATTCTATTTATATTGATGAGAATAACCAAGGATTCATCTTACTATCAAACAGTAGGATGAATCTTTTTATGAATATTTTTATAAATCATGAATTGATTGTTTTTAATCTTCATTGTCCAAAAGGTATTCAATTTTATCAATGTCTTCTTCTGTTATTACATAAACTCCAATATCGGAAAGTTTCTGTGATGCAACACCATTTCCAGCAATCAATTTTCTTGTAAAAGTTCCATCATATATGATGCCAGTTCCACAAGATGGTGATTTGCTTTTCAATATTGCAACCTGTACATCGTACTTTATAGCTTTCTTTACAGCAATATCGGCGCCAGCTTCAAAGGCTTCTGTATTGTCCTCTCCATTCTCACTCAGGACCTTATTTCCGACTCTCTCACTCTTAGCTCTTGGAATTGGTAGACCACCTTCAACTTCTGGACAGACTGCAATAAAATTATGCTTTTCCTTGTATTTAGCCATAAATAAATCTAATCTCTCATTGTCTGTTGATTTTCCATCATATCGACAAGGAAAGCCTAACAAGCATCTAGATATTAAAATATTCATTTTTCAAACCTCTTTTATTTTTCTTTATACTCTATTGTTTTTTCTTCATTGCTCTTTGGATCAGTGAAAGTTATTTTTATAGCTTCAAGACCAAATTTCTCACTCTCAATACCACCATATATTTCATCCCCTATCAAAGGGTGACCACTCCAAGCCATGTGAGATCTAACTTGATGCTTGAAGCCTGCAGTTAAAGAACATCTAAATTTTTGCATCATACCAACTGTTTCTTCATATTTAATGAATGTTTCATATTCAGTACCTGTAGTTTTTTTTAATGCAGCCATATTGTATGAATCAAGAACAGGTAAGACCATCTTTCGACCTTTTCCGTAATATCTGAAATAACTCTTGATGCATACACCATTTCCATCATACAGAGGATCTTGGTATGGATAATCTCCAAAACTTTCAATTGTTTTGCATTCAATATTGGATGTTGCTAGATATTCTTTTTTGAATTCTCCGGCTTTTTGAAGATTCAGAAAATAATCAAATGTTGGTTTATTTCTGGCAATCAAAACAATACCACTGGTTTTTGTATCCAGACGATGAAGCACACCATTTTCCCAGGAAGAATATCCCTCAAAACCTGTCACATCAGCATAAGTCTCACTGACAATTTCAAGCAAAGTCAATTTGGTATCATTCTTAAGAGGAACAGTTGGTAAGTATGATGGTTTGTATACAACCAAGTAATTCTCATCCTCTTCAATTACTTTTACATTATTTCTTAAATTTAACATTAACTACCTTAAAAACTATTTTAAAAATCATTTTTTACAAAATCTTTATATATTATTTATCTTCTAAAAATATAGTTACGAATTATAACATGGTTTGGTGAATCTAGCAAATACACATTTAATTTTCTTGCAAATCGTAAGTACCGATAAAAGAATATTTTATTTCCCTTATTAGAATTCATAATGTATACTTATTCCATGAACCAAATACCTATCAATACAATATCTTCTCCAACTGTAATTCTAGATTTAATCTATAGCCTAAAAGTAAAAGATGTTATGTATAAAAATCTGACTACAGCCACAATGCAAACAACTCTAAGAGAAATTCAAAGATTGATGAAAGAGAATCAGATCACAGGAGTTCCAATAGTTCAAGGAAAGCGTCTTGTCGGTCTTGTTAGCATGGATGATATAATGCAGGCTTTAGATAAAGGTTATATCGAAGAGCCATGTAAAAAATACATGTCTAGAAATATAACAATACTAGAAGACGATATGCCAATATCTTTTGCAATAAATTATTTTGATAAATTCTCATACCATAGATTTCCAGTAATTGATAAGGAAAAAGAATTGGTTGGTATGATAACCTCACGTGATATAACCGCTACTCTCTTAGTTGAAATCAACAAAGAAATCGAAGCTTTAGAAAAAGCAAATGAGCTCAATATATCAAGGGATTCTGTCAAGATTGTTGGTGAGGTCAAATCTCATACCATCATTCGGCTCGATTTTGAAAAAGCTGGTTATGCAAGCACTCAAGTAAAAAAGAAATTAAAAAAAGCAAATATTCCCAACAATATAATAAGAAGAGCAGCAATAGCCTCTTATGAGTTGGAAATGAATATTGTAGTGCATTCAAATGGAGGTGAGTTGATAACAATCTTTACCCCAGAAAGACTTACCTTAATTGCACAGGATAAAGGACCAGGAATTAAAGACATTGAAAAAGCTCTGACTCCTGGTTGGTCAACGGCAACAGATTGGATAAGAAGCCTTGGTTTTGGTGCCGGTATGGGACTGCCTAATGTAAAAAATGTCAGTGATGATTTTTCTATCCAAAGCAATGAAAACGGAACAAGAGTCGAATGTTCAATTAATTTGATACCAAATAAAGGAGACAAGTAATGAAGGTAAAAGATCTATCAAGAATAGATGGTTTTGAAACAGTGTTGATGAAAAATGAGGATGCAGATGTATTAGATGTTTATACAGGTGATCTGTTATCTGACGTGATTGGAAATGTTGTTGATGACAGTGTTCTTGTTACCGTACAAGCTCATAAGAATACAATAGCTGTTGGCTCTCTTGCCTCAATTCCTGCTATTGTACTCTGCAATGGAAGATCTTGTCCTGAGGATATGATAAAAGCTGCCTCTGAAAATGAGATATCTTTATTCACAACCGAAGATAATCAATTTCATGCATCTTTGAAGATAGCAAAAGCTTTAAATCTGTAATCTAAAAATGAAAATCAAAATTGATTTACACAATCACAGTTGTCTCTCTCCCTGTGGGTGTGACGATATGCTTCCCTCTCTATTGGCAATAGAGGCTATGGAACAGAAGATAGATATCGTTGCACTTACGGACCACAATTGCACAAGAAATTTACCAGCCTTTGAGGAGGCCTGTAAGTTGTGTGGCATAATGGGTCTGTATGGCTTGGAAGTAAATACAATTGAAGATGTTCATGTATTATCACTGTACAGCAATATTAAAGATGCAATGGAATTTGGGTTCTACATAGAGTCACTTCTTCCGAATATTGCAAACAAACCCAAGCTGACTGGAAACCAAAATATTGTTGACATTTCAGGTGAGATAATTGGAACTTTTAATAAGTCACTTCTGACTACATGTGGAATTACTCTTGAGGATGTTGTAAATGAAACTTTAGCTAGAGATGGACTTGTTATTCCTGCCCATATAGATAGGTCTGTAAATAGCATACTCGCTACACTGGGATTTCTTCCAGATCTACCCTATTCTGCCCTTGAGGCAATAAATCCATCCACGATAATTGATACAAAGGGGCTTTCCATACTAACTGGTTCTGATGCTCATTATTTTGAGAACATTGGACAGAGAGCTTGTTTTATTGAGGTTCCAGAACTTTCTTTTGAGGGACTCAAACAAGGTCTTGTTGATAATATTGTCAGCTATAAAGAATAAAAAAATACAGGACTCTTGTATTTTAAGTCCTGCATTGCTGAAATCTTTTATAAAAATTAATTGTCGTTTCCACCGAATATTCTGAGTAAGAACAAGAACATATTGATGAAGTCCAGATATAATGTTAGAGCACCGTAAATACTTGCTCTGTGTATATCTATCTCACTCATCTGGTTGATAAACTGTTCATTTGTTCTCTTTATCTTTTGAACATCCCAAGCTGTCAGACCTAAAAATACAAATACACCAATAACAGAAATTGCATAATCTAGCATTGCTGATTTGAAGAAGAAGTTTATAAACATACTTATAATTATTCCCCAAAGAGCCATTGAACTGTAATATCCAACACCTGATAGATCTTTTTTTGTTGTCTGAGCATATAAGGCCATTCCAACAAACATTGCAGCACTTGTTATGAAAGCTTTATAAATTGTGGCAATCGAGAATGCATAGAATATTGAACTGAAGGTAATTCCAGTTACAAATGCATATGCTAAAAATGCAAAAGTTGCAGTGTTTCTGCTCATTGTTTGGATTTTTGCTGATAAATAAATTACAAGCCCAAATTCAACAACAAAAAGCATTATCAATGATATTGTGTTGCCTAATAGCATTCTCATTATTGTAGGATTTCCTGCTACAGCGAAGGCAGTTATACCTGTAACTCCAAGACCTGCAGCCATCCAACCATAAACATTTTTAAGAATATTTCTTTCTTTAATCTTTACATCACTACCATATGATGAAAAAATATTATTTTGTGCCATATTTCCTCCGTATCTTGATTATAATTTAATTACTTTACTATAAACGGTCAAGCAAAATAAAAAACAACTATACATATAATTATTATATAATATCATAATTAGTAAGTAAATACTTATCTTGTAATATTTTATAGCAATATGTAATAATATGTTTTTGTATTATTTTTATTGCTATGATGTCGTATATTTCTTAAAAAAACAACAATCATTTATTTAAAGTTCTTAAATATATGATATAATACTTTTTATGAAAAAGTACTTAATCATATTCCTATTTATTATGACCTTATCAATGAGTTGCACAACTCAAAGTGATAATTCTATTTCAACAAATCAAATGAAAGTCACTCAAATTCGTAAGATATATCTCAACAATGCAATAAGCAATGTTGATAACAATATTTTCAATGAGCTAAAATTGAAGGATATAATCGGCAGTGATGTTGATAAACTTGTACTTGTTCAAAATGAAGTTCCATATTTAAAAACAAATCTAAATACTTTTGATGATGATTTGCATGCAGCTTTCAGATTAGCTCTAGTTGAATATCAAAAAATACTGTTTTATTATTCCAACAAATTAGATTTTCCACTAATTTATCCTGATGCCAATGGCTACTATGCTATAGAAAATGCAGGAATCGATGTATTGTTTTCCTCTTATGAGGATGAAATAAGTATTGAGATAAACAAAGCTCTGGATGAGATCTTTGCAAAGCCAGATAAAGAATATAAAGATCTTGCAACAAATTATAATATTTATTGTGATAGTCTCACTCTTTTAGAGAGGCAATCATTGACTCCCATAGACACAAATATTAGTGTATTTTTAAAAGAATTTTTCTTAGAAAATGTTTATAAAAATATTCTGACTGCAGAAAAGAATTACACCTATGAGAGAACATCTTTTAAGCCAAGGCTTATAACTATAACTGATTAAAGAGAAACTATATGAAATCATTAGATTTATTTGAACAAAGAAACATAGAAAACGAACCTTTAGCATTTAGAATGCGTCCAAGGACTCTAGATGAATATATTGGGCAGGAGCATATAATTGGGAAAGGAAGACTTCTCAGACGTGCTATCCAAGCAGATCAGCTATCTTCTTTGATATTTTACGGACCTCCTGGAACTGGCAAAACAACTTTAGCAAAAGTTATTGCAAACACCACAAAAAGCTATTTTTCAACTTTGAATGCCGTATTATCTGGTGTAAAAGAGCTGCGTTTGGAGATAGAATCTGCAAAAAATCGTCTCAATCTATATGGAAGAAGAACCATTCTTTTCATAGATGAGGTTCATAGATGGAATAAAAGCCAACAAGATGCTCTTTTGCCTTGGGTTGAGAATGGAACGTTCATTTTAATTGGTGCCACAACTGAGAATCCTTATTTTGAAGTCAACAAGGCACTGGTTAGCAGATCAAGAATTTTCCAACTCAAATCATTAACGAACGATGATTTATTTAAAGTTGCATGGCAGGCTATAAATGATAAAGATAGAGGCTATGGTAAGTTTGAGGTTAAATTTGAAGACGAAGCACTTGAACATCTTGTGAATGTTGCAAAAGGAGATGCAAGAAGTCTTCTTAACGCTCTTCAGTTGGCCATTGAAACATCTGTGGATGTATTTCCTCCACCAACTGGCACACAGCTATATATCTCAAAGGAAGTTGCAGAAGAAAGTATACAGCAGAAAGCCGTATTATATGATAAAGAAGGTGATTATCATTTTGATGTCATCTCTGCATTTATAAAAAGTATCAGGGGCTCAGATCCTGATGCCACGTTGTACTGGCTGGCAAAGATGTTGACGGCAGGTGAAGACCCTCGTTATATTTTCAGACGTATGCTCATATCAGCAGCAGAAGATGTTGGACTAGCAGATCCTAATGCAGTCAATGTTGTTGAATCTGATGCAAATGCTTTTGATAGAATTGGTCTTCCTGAAGGACGCTTTCATCTAGCTCATGCAGCTCTTTATATCTCAACATGTCCTAAAAGCAACACCACTCTCTCCCTTTTTGACGCCATCAAAGCAGTGAGTGAAGAAAAGCAGACAGATGAAGTTCCAAATCACCTCAGAGATGAATCTCGCGACAATGAAGCCTTTGGCCATGGAAAAGGTTATCTATATCCCCACTCCTTCAAAGATCACTTTGTTGCACAGCAGTACTTACCTGATTCACTGCAAGGAAAGGTATTCTACAATCCTGGAAATTTAGGATATGAGAAACAGATTGGAGAATCTGTTTTATCAAAAAGAGAGGCACAGCTTGAAGCCAGTAATGAAGATACATTTGTTGAAAATCTTACTTACTCTCCAAATGATAAACAAAGAAATCAATGGATCAGCAGAACAACAAGTGAGAGAGGAATTCTTGTTGAAAAAGTCAAAGAAGCAATATTCACACCATTGCAGTTCAGCAGGTCTGATAGGGTTTTAATTTTGGGTGCAGGACATGGACTTCTTTTATGGGAAGCTTTTAGACAGACACCAGAAGGCCTTGTGTGTGCACAGGTGAACAAACAAATTGAGTTTGATTATATTTCAAACTATTCAAATACTTTAGATATTGTATCGAAACCTTTTGTACAACTTGCAAAACCAACTTTGTTCTTAAATAATCTTGATAGTGATATTCTTTTTGAAAAAATAATTGTTAAAAATCAATTGTCAAATTTCAGCACAAATGACTCTATTTTAAAGATGTTAAAGACAAGGATGGCAGAAGATACAACACTTGTAATTGCTCAAACAATACCAAGTGGTGGTTCAAGACTTTCAGATTTTGCATCCGATCTTGATATCAAGGGATGTTTATTGAGTGCAGAAGAATCTATTTATGCCCATTCACTCGAGGGTATCGCTGGATGGAATGAAAATGATTTGATTGAGTCTATTGAGAAGTTGAACTTAAAAGTAGAATCTAAAATTCTACTTCAGAAGGAGAATAGATTCATTGTAAAAAATGACATTGAGAAATGGATCAATGTATCTTACTTCCCAATTCTTGAGAGATTGGGAATTAAAGAAGACAAGCAAAAAATAATAGATTATCTTAGCTCTCAGCTAGCTGAGAAAAGCATCAAATGGAATCATAAGGTTTTGATTATTCATGCTAAATTTTCTAAGGATAAAAAAGTAAAAACTTCAAAAAAAGGGAACAGTAAATCTTCAAAAAAAGAAAGCCAAAAGGAATGGAAAGAAGTTGTCCAAAAAGCAAAAATAAAGTTGTAAGTTATTATTTATATCAATTCAAGCATATATAATATAGTTTTTTTGCAGTTTGTGTTTTTAGGGCAAATTTATTCGTTAACTTTCAATAATATTTTATTTGAAGATTCTGTAAATTTTGGTAATAAATTTTATATTTCAAAAAAAAGGAAAAAAGATAAGATTTTTAACTAAATATTATTGACAAGATAACGTGTTTTATTGCATAGTACCAATCGTTGAGTCGCTTAAGTTACAAAACATAAATGACCCAACATGACATCAGTATTCAATATCAGAGCGTTACATTATGTAGGCAAAGAGATAATACTCAGATTCATAATGCGCCCGTAGCTCAGCTGGATAGAGCGCCGGACTTCGAATCCGTAGGTCGAAGGTTCGAATCCTTCCGAGCGCAATTTTTATGGGCTGCTAGCTCAGCTGGTAGAGCAACAGACTCTTAATCTGTGGGTCAAAGGTTCGATCCCTTTGCAGCTCAAAAGACTCATGCATCAGTCTTTAAACAATGCATACATTTAGAAGGTGATGATTAAAATCACGTTTTATGCGAGAGTGGTGAAATTGGCAGACACGCTAGATTTAGGT
>JBFHKM010000009.1:0-44965 GCA_041595335.1 Sphaerochaetaceae bacterium | reverse complement strand
CCCTGTATAACACGAGGTCCAGCAAAGCCAATTAGAGCTCCGCTTTCACTTAGAATCACATCACCTAGCATTGCAAATGATGCTGTGACTCCTCCTGTGGTTGGATGAGTTAGAACAATGAACAATGGGACACCACATTTATTCATGAGAGATACTGCTGAACTTGTTTTTGCCATCTGCATCAGAGAGAAGATTCCCTCTTGCATTCTAGCGCCACCACTTGCAGTACATATTATTACAGGAGTATCAGTTAGAGCTCCCTGGAGCATTGTCTCCGTGATCTTCTCTCCAACAAGAGCTCCCATGGAGCCTCCCATGAAATCGAATGACATAACACAGAGGAGTGCATCTTCGCCCTTAATTTTACATTCACCTGCAATCACAGCTTCCTCTAGAGATGATTTTTCTCTCTGCTGCTCAAGCTTCTTCTCATAGCCCTCCATGTTCAAAGGATTGGAAGTTTTTATGTTGGTGAATACCTCTTTAAAGCTTCCCTCATCACATATTAGGTCTATTCTTTCCTGTGATTTTAACCTGAAATGGTAATTGCAAAATGGGCAAACTTTATTTGATTTTAGAAGTTCCTCTTCATTGATTTCCTCATGACAAGATGGACATTGTATTGTTTTACTCATATCTATATTTCCTTTTCGATTTTTTTATAAAGGGAAGTGTCGTACTTACCTGATCTGAACTGTTTGTTATTCAATATATTGATGCTCTGATCGATGTTCGTTTTGATACCTTCAATCTCGAGTTCTTTCAAACTCACTATCATTCTATCGATGCATTCAATTCTGCTTGCACCACTTACAATGACCTTAAGTAGCATTGAATCGTAGAAAGGGGATACATCAAATCCTGTATAGATGTGTGTATCACATCTTACAAAAGGTCCCAGAGGTGGATTGAATTTTGTTATCTTTCCACATGAAAGAGCGTTGATTCTAACTTCCATTGCATGGCCCTTCAAAACAGGATCACTCTTCATGGCATTGCAAGGTCTGTCGAATGAAATCTTTACCATCTCTTTTATAAGATCAATTGATGAGACCATCTCTGAAACAGGATGTTCAACCTGTATTCTTGCATTGACTTCCATGAAGCAGCAAAGATCATCTTCGAGTAGGAACTCAATGGTTCCCGCACCTCTGTAGTTTATCTCTCTGAATAATTTTATGGATGCATCTTTCAACTGAGCTCTCAGCTCATCTGATACTGCAGGTGATGGTGATTCTTCAATCAATTTCTGATGATTTCTTTGAACAGTGCAGTCTCTATCGCCGACAAATATTACATTTCCTTTTCCATCAGAGAGCAGTTGAACTTCAATGTGACGTGGATGAGTGAGGAACTTTTCAATATGAATTGTATCATTTTTGAAGAACTGTTCTGCTTCGCTCTTTGCAAGATTGTAGTTGGACTCAAGTTCCTCTTCTTTGTTTACAATTCTCATTCCCTTACCGCCACCACCAAATGCAGCTTTTAGAATAACAGGGTATCCAATGATTGATGCTTCTTTTTTTAAGTGCTCCAGATCTCTTATTGGCTCAAATCCTCCGGGAGTTACAGGAAGGCCTGCTTTCTTTGCCAATATTCTGGCCTGAATTTTATCACCCAGGAGGGCAATTGTATTGTGCTCAGGACCAATGAAGATCAAGCCACTGTCTTCAACCATCTTTGCGAAAGTGTTGTTCTCACTCATGAAACCAACACCTGGGTGTATTGCCCCACAGTGAGTCATCAGTGCTGCTGTAATTATGTTCTGACTGTTCAAATAGCTCTCGCTACTTTTTGCAGGACCAATGCATATGGACTCGTCGGCCATCTTGACCCAAAGTCCATCTTTATCTGCTGTGGAATATACCGCAACAGATTGAATGTTCAAAAGTTTGAGTGCTCTTATGATTCTAACAGCAATCTCACCTCTATTTGCTATCAATACTTTATCCATTGCAACTTACCTTGAAGAGAGGTTGACCATATTCAACAAGTCCTCCTTGAGGAGCAAGTATTTCTTCTATGGTACAATCTTCTTCTGCTGTGAGCTCATTCATCATCTTCATTGCTTCAAGTATGCAGAGAGTCTCACCTTTTACAACTTTATCACCAGGTTTGACAAAGGCAGGTGAATCTGGAGAAGATGAACAGTAGAATGTTCCAACCAGTGGAGCATTGATTGTTTTAAAATCATCTTTCTTGTTGTCTTTGCATGGTGTTTGTTTTTTCACTTCTTTTTTTTCAAGAGGTGCTTTATATTCAGTGATTCCACTCTCATTGGATGGAGAGGTGCTGTATCTTTTACAGATTACATGCAAATCTTTATATGCAACATCTAACTCTGAAAGTGTGCTTGCCTCAAATTTATCAATAATCCCATCTAGTGTAATGTCATTCATTTTCATGTCCTCTTATTAATTACCTCAGGAGGTAACGTATTCATTATATAAGTTTATTAAATACATTAATTTTAAATATGTCAATATTGACATTATTCTATTTTTTGTAATAATAGAACTAACGGGAGGGATTATGGCTAATCTCACATCTATAAGAATTTCTCATACAGGATCATATTTACCTAAACATATAGTAAGTAATGATGACCTAAAAGAAATTGTTGATACAAATGACGAATGGATTTATTCGCATACAGGTATCAAAAACAGACATTTTGTAAAAGATGAACTGACCAGTGATCTTTCTATTGAAGCTATATTATCTATGAATTGTGATTTATCAGACGTTGATGGAATAATAGTGGCAACAGCTACTCCTGATTATAATGGTTTTCCCTCAACCGCCTGTATAATAAGTGAAAAGTTGAAGATGAAGAGTGTCAACACTGCATTTGATATGGCTGCAGGTTGCACTGGTTTTATATATGCAATGGAGATGGCAAGAGCATTGATAGTTGCCGATACATGCAAGAAGATAATTGTTGTAGGAGCAGAGGTACTATCAAAAGTCATTGATTTCAAAGATAGGAACACATGTGTTCTATTTGGTGATGGTGCAGGATGTGTCGTTGTTGAAAGAGGTGATTGCACTTTTAAAAGTGTTCTTGGCTGTGAGAACGATGGTGCAGATAAATTGTACATATCTTCTAACAATCATATTCACATGGATGGACATGCGGTGTATAATTTTGCTGTTAAATCAATTGTGGGTGCAATTAAAGATATCTGCAAACAGAATGATCTATCTTTTGATGATATTGATTATATAGTTCCTCATCAAGCAAACAGACGAATAATAAAGGCAGCAGCCAACCGATTGAAAATGGATGAAAGTAAATTTTTCATGAATGTAGAGAATACAGCAAATACAAGTGCAGCATCCATACCAATCGCTCTTGATGAAATGAATAAAAAGAAACTGTTGAAAGATGGAGCAAATCTACTGTTTGTTGGATTTGGCGCAGGACTTACTTATGGAGGGAACTACATACAATGGAAAAATTAATAGTTTGTTTTCCTGGCCAAGGTTCTCAGAAGCCAAAGATGGCAATGGATCTATACAATCATTGCGATTCTGTTAAGAGGTTGTTTGAAAAAGCCAGTGATATAACTCATCTTGATCTGAAGAAGATATTGGAAGAAGCAGATAGCAAAGAATTGTGCCAGACTGTAATAGCACAATCTACAATAATACTCGCTGAAATGAGTGCTCTTAAATGTCTCAAGGAATTGGATTTCGATGTACAGTGCACAGCAGGATTCTCTCTTGGAGAGCTAGCTGCATATCATAATGCAGGTGTTTTGAGTGAGGATGATCTTTTCAAATTGATCAAAATCAGAGGCACATTGATGGATGAGGCAGCAAATGAGAAGCAAGAATCACCACTGTCTATGGCAGCCGTTGTTGGAATGAACAGAGTTATGGTAGATTCTATACTTAACAGTTGTGAGTTTAAAAATGTTTATGTTGCTAATGATAACAGCTCCAAACAGGTTGTTATTTCAGGTTATGAGAGTGAGATTGATGAGTTGACAGCTCATCTGAAAGATGGTGGCGCTCGCCGTGTGATAAAGCTCAAAGTTCAGAGTGCTTTCCACTCTCCATTCATGAGAAGTGCAGAGGTTGAGTTTGCCAAGGTTCTTGAATCATATAAATTCTCATCTCCAAACATTCCTCTTTACTGCAATGTATCAGGAAAAGTTGAGACTGATGGAGATGTCATAAAATCTCTTGCATCAAAACAGATAACACATCCTGTAAATTGGCTTGCAATAATGAATGACATCAAAGAAAAATATGATGGAATCAAAATAGTTGAAGCGGGACCTGGAAAAGTTCTATCAGGTCTGTTTAAAACAGAAAATATGGTCTGCAGTCCTTGTGGAACAATCGAAGAAATATTGGAATTGAGGAAATAATTATTATGGAAAAACGTAATGCAATAATAACTGGTGGTTCTAGAGGTATAGGCCTCGCTATTATTAAAAATCTTTTAGCTGACAATTATGAAGTGTGGTACTTAAGTAGATCTGAAATTGAAGAGGACTTAGGAAGCATGGTTCACCATATAGCCTGTGATGTAGGTGATAAAGAATGTCTTGAGAGCTCTCTTAAAACTGCTGTTAAAGAAGCTGGGACTGTTGACGTTCTTGTAAACAATGCAGGAATAACACGTGATGGACTCATCATGAGAATGAGCAATGAGAACTTTGAAGATGTTATAAACATCAATCTAACATCAACATTCATCACATGCAGAACTCTCTCTAGAACTTTATTGAAACAGAAATTTGGATCAATCATAAACATTGCAAGTGTTGTTGGTGTTGTGGGTAATGCTGGACAAGCTAACTATGCTGCATCAAAGGCTGGAATAATTGGACTTTCAAAATCACTTGCAAAAGAATTTGCATCACGTGGTGTCAGAGTTAACTGCATAGCTCCAGGTTTCATTGAAACCAGCATGACAGACAAACTTACAGAAAGTCAGAAAGAGATGATTGTTGAGCAGATTCCTTTGAAAAAAATGGGAAAACCTGAGATGGTTGCAGACTGTGTTAAATTTTTAGCATCAGATGCATCAAGTTATATAACAGGCCAAGTCATATGTGTTGACGGCGGAATGGTGATGTAGGAGAAATCGAGATGTCAAATAGAGTAGTAGTAACAGGTATGGGTACCATAAACCCGATTGGAACAAGAGTTGATGAATTCTTTGAAAATATCAAAGCCGGTAAATGTGGTATTGGTGATTTAACACTGTTCGATGCATCAGATTATCCTGTAAAGATTGCAGGTGAGGTCAAGAACTTTGATCCATCTGATTTGCTTACAAAAAAACAGGTGAGATCAATGGCTCGTTTCTCTCAGTTTGCAACATATGCATCAATTCAAGCTATGGAAATGGCTGGTTTTGATACAGAAGCTGGTGTTCCAGATGATATTGAAGCTGGTGTTTACATCGGTAATGGTATCGGTGGTTTTGAAATTGCTGAGAACAATCTTGAGAAGTTATTCCAAAGAGGACCTAGAGCAATCTCACCATTAACAATACCTCTTCTGATTGAAAATGAAGCAGCTGCAAATATTGCATTGATCTATAAAGTACATGGTCCATGTATCACAGTTTCAACAGCATGTGCATCAGGAACTGATGCAATCGGAACTGCATTCCTGGCTGTTAAAAATGGTCTTGTGGATATGGCAATCACTGGTGGTACTGAAGGAGCTATCTCTCAACTATCAGTTGGTGGATTTGCAAGACTTCATGCATTGAGTGCATCTCACAATGATGAACCTCAAAAAGCATGCTGTCCTTTCGATAAGAATCGTGATGGTTTTACAATCGGTGAGGGAGCTGGTATGCTAGTTATTGAGACACTTGAAGGTGCCAAAAAACGTGGTGCAAATATCCTTGGTGAGATTGTAGGTTATGGTGCATCTTGTGATGCTTATCATATCACAGCTCCAGAACCAAGTGGTGTTGGTGCAGCTCGTGCAATGGAAAAAGCTATCAAGATGGCTGGTATCAAGAAGGAAGATATTGATTATATCAACGCTCATGGTACAAGCACAAAGGCAAATGATGTCATGGAAACAAATGCAATCAAACTTGTATTTGGAGACCTTGCAAAAAAACTTAAAGTATCATCAACTAAGGGTATGACAAGTCACCTAGTTGGAGCAGCAGGTGCTGTTGAGTCCATTGTCTGTATAAAAGCAATCAATGAAGGATTCTATCCTGCAACTATAAATTATGAAACACCTGATGAAGAATGTGATTTAGATTATGTTCCAAATAAAGGTATAGAGGCACCAATGAAATATGCATTGAACGAATCTCTTGGATTCGGTGGTCATAATGGTGTTCTTATATTTAAAAAATTTGAAGACTAAAGGAATTATATAAATGAAAGACTTAGCAATAACAGATGTATTGTTACACAGACCTCCTTTTTTATTTGTAGATAAAATTGAAGAAGCAGACGAAAAACATACAGTAGGAAGATATACTTACAAAGAAGATGAGTTCTTCTTCAAAGGTCATTTTCCAGAATATCCAGTTGTACCTGGTGTTCTTCTAATTGAATTGATGGCTCAGGTAGGTGGGGCAGGTTGTGCTTATGCAGATATAATGAAACCTGGTCTGTTTGTTCTTGCTACAGTTGAGAAGGTCAAATTCAAAAAACAAGTTCGTCCTTTAGATACCTGTATTGTAAATGTTGAGAATGTAAGAGTTTCTTCCAAACTAATTAGACAGAAGGGTACTGTGACAGTTGATGGTGAATTGGCTGCTACTGCTACTTGGCTATGTGTTAGAGTTGACTCAGAGGAATAATCATAATGGTTGTAAAAGAAAAGATCTTACGAAACGTATGTTTGACAGCTCATCCAAAGGGATGCAGAGAGTACGTTGAAAATGAAATTGATTTTGTTGAGAAATCTATGAAAGGTTCTGATGAAAGGTATCCAAAACTTGATACAGAGCCAATGAATGTTTTAATTCTTGGTTGCTCAACAGGTTATGGTCTGTCATCTAGAATTGTTACAGGAATTGGAATGAAGGCTAAAACTCTTGGTGTGTGTTTTGAAAGAACACCAAGCAGCAAGCCTGCAACACCTGGTTGGTACAACACTAAGGTGTTTGAAGAGGAAGCTGAAAAACGTGGGATCTACGCAAAATCCATAAACGGTGATGCTTTCAGTGATGAAGTTAAGAAAGAGGTATGTGAGACAATAAAGAGAGATTTAGGAAAAGTAGATCTTGTAATTTATAGTTTGGCATCTCCTGTAAGAACTGACCCTAAAACAGGGATCACATACAAATCAGTATTGAAACCTATTGGAAATTCTTTCACTGAATTGAGTGTGAATTCAAAAACAGGAATTCTTGAAAAAGCAACTTTCACAGCTGCAACTGAAGAACAGGCAAAAGCTACTGTTAAGGTTATGGGTGGAGAAGATTGGAAACTTTGGATGGAGGTCCTGTTAGAAAATGATGTTGTAAGTGATGGCTTCAAATCTGTTGCTTATTCATATATTGGCCCAAAAATTACTTACCCAATATACAGAGAGGGTACAATTGGAAAGGCTAAAGAAGATTTAGAGAGCAGTGTTGAAGAAATAAATGCACTGATTTCTAAAAAAGGTGGTGAGGCTTATATTTCAGTTAATAAAGCTCTTGTCACTCGTGCGAGTGCTGTCATTCCTGTAGTTCCTTTATATACTGCCATCCTTTATAAGGTTATGGAAGATAAGGGAATTCATGAGAACTGCATAGAGCAGATGTATAGACTCTACAGCTCAAAACTTCCTTCAAAGAGTACCGATGAAAAAGGCAGAATACGCCTTGATGATTGGGAAATGAGAGAGGATGTTCAAAAAGAGGTGGAGGATATTTGGAAGACTCTTAAAGAGGGTGAAGAATTGGTTCAAGGCGATCTGGAAATGTTTAGAACCGACTATTCTCACCTTCATGGCTTTGGCTATAAAAATATCGATTACTCAAAAGACGTTGATCTAGAAAGACCTTAAATCTATTAATAACTAATATTTTAGGTGTGTTGACGCATTGGAAAATTTAGTGAGAATAATCTTTTAAGTAACTAGGGATTGTTTCATTTTAAGAGTGAGACAATCCCTTTCTGTTATTTCAATGCTTCTTTGATTATTCCAATCAAGGAATCTGCAACTTTTCTGTGACTCTCTTTATCCATATGAAGATTGTCCTCTCCTGTCTTTGCAACGGAAGAAAGAGCAAAATACAGATAATCATTATCTGATGCAAATTTCTGCAATGCTGGAATCAGATCTCTCATCTTTCTTTCTGAACTCTCATCATAGAGAACAAATGGACACTTAGATGTATCATCAATGAATGGTGGAGATAAGATCAAAATCTTTGGCATCTTCCAGTTATTAACATAACTATCAATCTGTATCATCTGTATCAACTTCTCATATCCCTTCAAAACTCCAGGAACACTCATGTTGAAATGAGATCTCACATCATTTGTTCCAAGTGATATTGTTATCATATCTATTGGTCTGTGGGTTGCAAGTGCATATTCAAGACCTTTTGCTCCATTCAGCAGTGGATTGAAAGGATCATCAAATGTTGTGGTCCTACCTCCCAAACCCTCTTCGATCACTCTGTATTCTTCAAACCCAAGATTCTTCTGAAGAAGAGCTGTCCATCTTGTATTCCAATCATATCTCTCACCATCTATGGCTGTATTTGCACCATATGTATTGGAATCTCCAAAACACATTATAGTTTTCATAATCTACCTTCTGTTTGTTATATTTGATAAAACAAATTATAGCACATTGATGAGTGTCGAAAAACTAATTTTTCTAGATGTTTGTTTCTGATAAACTAAATTGAATATGTATCCTCCAAGAATGAGAGCTATTGATTGTATTTTTTTTAAATTAGTACTTGCAAATGCGATAAAAACAGTTTAAAAGAGTATTAACCAGTCTTGTTAGCTCTTTTGTGAAATTTTAAAAAGTAGACAATTCTTTCAGATGTAAGAAGATATTTGATTGAATTGATACTTAAAATGATGACTGCATAAATATTGAATGCAGTATCAAATATAATTATTTCCCTAGAAAAACAGGTTTATGTTTGCTGCGATATTGCTCCATTTATATACGTTTGAAGAATATGATTGAGAGAGATATCACTAGGAAAATAGTGCTTTAGAAAGTATCTGGCTATTGGGGCAAATCATAGAATGATGGCCAATTTTCTAAATTGGTAAATAAAATTTTTAATTTTATTGCCACCATGAAATATTTTACTATAAAGGATTCTCCGGTGAATAAAGAAGAACTAACTCGTATCGAAGAAGAAATGGTTCGCGAAATAGAAGAGTACAATAGAGAAAAAGATAAAATCAGAATGATGCTAGGAAAAATTGGAGGACAGTCTTTCTCCAGAGTGGATGCAATTGTCAATGGTGTGTTCCTCACAATAATCCTGACTCTGTTCATTCTTGAAATTACAACACATTTTCTACCACCTTTTATCTCTCTAGAGATAAGTGTTCTGCTTGTTTCAATTAAAATTGTTTTATTGATGCACAATCAATACAAAACAAATCACTTTCAATTCTGGGTTTTGAATTCAATTGAATTCAAGATCAATACAATCCATACAGATTTAAGAAAATTGAAAAAAGAAATAATTGAAATGGAAGAAAGATACAAAGATAACATCAACGTAGGCTAATTGAATTCAAACATAATCAACATATTTATTAACTTCTAATTGTCCTTAAAGTGGCAGTTAGAATTTTGGTGCATATAAATGATAATTATGATGTAAATTTTCTCATTTAATGTTTAAAATCTTGTCATTAAACAGTAGACTGTTTCTGATTATTACAAGTTGGTATGTTGCATGATGCAACAAGGCTTTGCAATTTTTTATTTTTTGTTGCATTTTGTTTGAATATTTGTTGCATTTTTGACCTAAAATCTATGAAATTTGAATGTTTATTATTGTGATAAGTTTTAATATGATATAAAAATAAGTAAATCAATTTAGACCCTTTATCTAATTGGAGAGAAAATAATGGATAATATTTTAGACGAGTTTGGTTCTATGGTTTTTGGTGATGATGTAATGAAGGAGAGACTTCCTAAAGATACATATGAAGCACTGAAAGAGACCATAAGAAAAGGAAAAGACTTAGATATCAATATAGCAAATGCTGTTGCACATGCTATGAAACAATGGGCAATAGAGTTGGGAGCAACTCACTTCACTCATTGGTTCCAGCCATTAACAGGAATTACTGCAGAAAAACATGATTCTTTTTTAACTCCAACTAAGAATGGAAAGATGATTCTTTCCTTTTCTGGTAAAGAATTGATTAAGGGTGAGCCTGATGCATCTTCTTTTCCTTCAGGTGGCTTGAGAGTTACCTTTGAAGCTCGTGGTTACACAGCATGGGATCCTACAAGTTATGCCTTTGTAAAAGAAAACACCTTGTGCATTCCAACTGCATTCTGTTCATTCAGTGGTGCTGCTTTGGATAAGAAAACTCCTCTGCTAAAATCAATGGAAGTCATTGAGAAGCAGGCTTTAAGAATATTGAAATTATTTGGACATGATGATGTTCAAAATGTAATTACAACTGTTGGCCCAGAGCAGGAATACTTCTTGATTGATAGAGAGCTATTCATGAAGAGAAAAGATCTTCGTTATACAGGAAGAACTCTCATTGGTGCACGTCCTCCTAAAGGACAAGAATTGGATGACCATTATTTTGGTAACCTCAGACCAAGAGTAAGTGCTTACATGCATGAATTGGATGAAGAACTTTGGAAGCTTGGTATCTACGCTAAAACAAAACACAATGAAGTATCTCCAGCTCAGCATGAGTTGGCTCCTGTGTACACAACAACAAATATTGCATGTGATCACAATCAATTGACAATGGAGCTTATGAAGAAAGTTGCAGAACGTCATGGTTTGGCATGTCTTCTTCATGAGAAACCTTTTGAGGGCGTGAATGGTTCAGGTAAGCATGATAACTGGTCTATCTCAACAGACAGTGGTATCAACCTATTGGAACCTGGTGATTCTCCAAAGGACAACATGCAGTTCTTGTTATTCTTAGTTGCTATCATAAAAGCAGTTGATGAATATCAAGATCTATTGAGAGTGAGTGTTGCATCCCCTGGAAATGATAATAGACTTGGTGGAGATGAAGCCCCTCCTGCTATTGTCAGCATTTTCTTAGGTGATGAATTGACTCAGATTCTTGAGGACATTGCAAATGAAAGATTGAATGTTGGTTATATCAAGCAATCTATGGAATTGGGTGTTCATGTACTTCCTGATTTCCCTAAAGATGCAACTGATAGAAATAGAACTTCTCCTTTAGCTTTCACTGGTAATAAATTTGAATTCAGAATGCTTGGTTCAGCATTCAGTGTTTCAGGACCAAATACAATTTTGAATACCATTGTTGCTAAGTCTTTGAAAGAATTTGCAGATGAGATTGAAAAAGCAACAGACAGTGAAGCTGCTATAAAACAAGTTATCAAGAAGAACTACTGTGAGCATTCAAGAATTGTCTTCAATGGCAACAACTACACTCAAGAGTGGGTTGAGGAAGCTGCTAGAAGAGGTCTTATAAACAATCCTTCTACTGTCGATTCCATTCCAGCTTATATTGCTAGAAAGAACATTGACCTGTTTGAAGAATTTGGAGTTCTTAATAGAGAAGAATTGACATCTCGTCATGACATTTTGTTTGAGAACTATGAGAAGACAATAAACATTGAAGCTCTGACTTTGATAGATTTGATTAAGAAACAGATCATTCCATCTTGTACAAGATACATGGGAACACTCTCTAGAGATATAAAGGACAGCAGTCATTATGTACCTGATGCATCATTGAAATCATCAGTAGCTACATTGAAGAGAGTTGCAACATTGGTTGAGAAACTGCATCTTGCAATTGATCATCTTGACTGTGAGGTTGATGAAACAAGAAGCAAAGCAACCTCAAAAGAAAGAGCTATATCTTTCTATAAAGTGGTTATCCCTGAGATGAGAACAGTCAGAACCTTGAGTGATGAGCTTGAACTTATCGTTCCTTGTGATTTCTGGCCAATTCCTATTTACGGTGAACTGCTATATTCAGTTTAGGTTTGATGTAATTTATAAAACTTTAAAAATGAAAAAATACAGATAGCATTTTTCTAAAATGCTATCTGTATTATAATAGTAAATTCTATTAATTCAAATAAGTCTTAAAATTTTGTCATATCAGGATTCTCTATTTCGAATTTATCTACAGCTATATGGGGAGCTAAAGTAGATACCAATTTTACTTTTTTGCCACTTCTGTTTATAACATAGTGGTGTTCGTTTGGTTCTATATGAATGAACTGACCAGGAGTTAGATGAACTAACTTCTCATCTACAACTATATCAATTTCGCCTTCAATAACATAAAAATTTTCTTCCATAACTTTATGATAATGGTTTTTGAAATCATTGCCTGGCATAAACTGTACCAATGCAAAATTCATTCTTGGACCTTTCATTAGATATTTGGGACCATAATTTCCAAAACGATACTCTTCTTCATTTTCATCTATTACATACATTTTAGTTTTCTCCTTAATTACAACCTGGTGCAATCCACAAATATTCGGTTAATTTTTGATCACTTAATTTTAATTGTGCTGCATATATCTCTCGCCATTTACTGTAGAGTTCCATATATTTTTTATGGTTCTCCATGTTTGGTGTTAAAGATTTTTCAATCTTGACAAGTTTTTTTGTAGCATTCTTGATGTCAGAATAATATCCAACACCAACACCTGCTAAGATAGCTGCTCCAAAAGCTGTAGCTTCTTTAATTACAGGTATTCTTACTTCCATACCTAATACATCACAGAGTATCTGTGACCATAAATCACTGTAGGAAGCTCCTCCAGCAAAAGTTATATAACTTGGAATTTTTCCAGTTTCTTCTTTTACTAAATTAACATGGCCATATGCTAGATATGCTGTATTCTCTAAAATAGCTCTATAAAAAGTTACTTTATTGAACTTGTCAGCTTCCAGCTGGAAGTTTGTGAAAGTAGGAGAGGCATGTTTCCAATTTAGAAAGTTCATGATGTCACTAAAAGTACACATCACTCCATAACTACCTACTGGGATATCTTTTGCCTTATCATCCATTATTTCATAAACACTCTTATTTTGCTCTTTTGCAAGAACTTTTTCATAATCTAAAAAAGCATCTCTGTACCATCGCATTACAAGCCCTGGTTTGAAAGCTAGTGCTTCATATTGCAATAAGTCTTTACTTGCATGGCAGTTAACTCGCACTCTACAAGATGGTTTGGGATTCCATTTATCGGTATTGTATTCATATTGCCAAAAAGAACCTCCAAAAATTGCTCCTTGATTGTTCTCTGTAACTCCAACACCTATACTTCCAAGTTGAGCGTCACCCCCACCTACCACAAGTGGAGTCCCTTCCGAAAGGCCTGTATTTTTTGCACTTTCTTTATTTACATGTCCAATTAAAGTTCCACTTTCACATACAGGAGGGAATATATCAGATTTGATTCCACAACTTTTAGCAATAGATATATCCCAGTCTCTTGTTGATAGGTTAATCAATCCAGAAGTTGAACCATTGCTTGGATCAACTGATAGGACACCACTTAATTTGTAAATTAACCAGTCGTTGAACATTCCAATCTTATCAATTTTTTCATAAACTTCTGGAAGATTATTCTTTACCCAAAGAATACGAGGGATTGCATTCAATGTAAAAGTTTGGCCACTTTTTGCATAAAGCTCTTCTTCTAGATTTGAATCTAAATTTTTAAGATATATCGCTTCATTCGTGCTTCTGGCATCTACATTTGCACATGCCCAGATTTCTTGACCTGATTTATCATAAAGAACAATACCTTCTCTCATACATGTTGTTGAAATACTCAAAATATCTGAAGGGTCAATTTTTGAGGTTTTTAAAACTTCTTTGATACATGTTTTTGCAAGGTTCCAGTTTGTATCCCAATCAAAATCCATACTACCTGGATACCTGGAATCCTCATGATGAAACCACTCTCTTTGAGCGATTCCTCTTTGGTTACCTTCAGTATCGAATAAAACTGCTCTTACAGACCCTGTCCCAGCATCTATAGCAAGAAAATATTTTTCTCTCATATTTAAACTTCTCCTTTTATTGATTTTCACATAACCATTTAGCGGTGTCTTCATCAGTAACCAATACATCAATCAATCCTTTTCTTAATGCGGCTCTTATTGACATAAGTTTGTGAGGACCGGCTGCAACTGCAACAACATTGTTGAAACTACTGATTTTTTCCATAGAGACACTGATCAGTGTGTCTTCAAATTCATTTGAAATAATATTTCCATTTTCATCAATAAAATGGCTTACAATATCACCAACAGCTCCTTTGGTTTTTAAAATATTTAAGTCACTGGCACTAACTAGATTATTTTTTGTGATTGTTGCATTGTTGTCCACGCCACCAATACCAAGTATTGTGTATTTTGCTGCTATCTGCATTTTTTCTATATCTTTGACAGATTGTTCCTTTTTAATAGCGGTAACCAATTCTTTAGTAGAAGCAATTAAAGGAGCTGGTATTAGATATAAGTTTCCTTCTGCAATATTTGAATGTGTTGCCAATAAATAGATGCTGACTCCACCTGTTAATGAAACTAGATTTAGTTTTTCATCAGATATTTTAGTTATCTCACATGCTGTTTTTATTGGTGTGCTACCATACCCAAGATTGATAAAGCAGTCTTTTGGAAGTCTTGGCGTCAAGTAATTAGCCGCCGCAGTTGCAATGTTATCATTTATATTATCTTGTGAAGCATTTGGGAATGATGGAGCTATGCAAACTTCATCTAGGTTATATCTCTTTTTGAGAGTCTCGCCATAATTTAAAGTAGTCATATAATTGCTATTTATTTTAAACTGAATAATTCCTTCCTGTTCGGCTTTATCTAAAAGTCTAACAACTTTCATTCTTGAAATACCTAAAGCTTCAGCAATTTTTTGCTGTGTCATTTTATTTGCGTAGTAATACCAAGTAGCTTTAAGCATTAATTCTTGATTATCTTGAGGTTTGTTCATATCTTTCATTCTTTTTAGTCCTTATTTTGAACATTTTTAATTGTCGTGAACATATTATCATGTAATATATCTTTTGACAAGAAATAATTTTGAATTACATTGTAATATCCGAACAATTGTAATTTGAAATAAAAAATGTTTGACAAATACAAATATGTATCTTACAATCATCTTAGTAATTAAAGTTATTATGGCTTTAGTAAAACTTAAGGAGAGAAATTTAATATGGAAGAAAAGAAGGCTGCTATGCTATCTGTACAAAATATATATAAGTGTTTTGGTGCAAATAGTGTATTGAGAGGCATCAATTTAGATGTCGATTGTGGCGAAATTTTATCTCTTATCGGTGGCAATGGTGCAGGAAAAAGCACATTGGTAAAAACTATCATGGGGATTCATAAACCTAATGATGGAAAAGTTTTAATTAATGGAGAGTCTTTATCTTTTTCATCACCTGCTGAATCATTAGAAAAAGGTGTCTATCTAGTCCCTCAAGAACCAATGCTTTTCCCTAATATGACTTTGGAAGAAAATGTTGTAATTGGTATAGATGGATCTAAAAAGGAATTGCATGATAGTCTTTTAAAATATATTGACCAACTAGGATGGAATTTAGAGCTCAAAAGAAGTGCACAGACACTCTCTATTGCTGAACAACAATTGGTCGAGATTTTAAGAGGTTTGTTGAGAGAGGCTAAAATCTTAATTTTGGATGAACCAACGTCTTCTTTAACATTTGATGAAGTAAATTCGTTATTCAAAATAATTAAAGATTTGAAGGCAAAGGGAATTACAATAATATACATCACTCATAGATTAAGTGAAGTATTTGAAATTTCAACTCATGTAGCTTTAATGAAAGATGGTGTTATAACTTCCTATGGTAAAGTTGAAGACTATACCTATGATATGTTGGTAGCCGGACTTTTAAATGATGATAGTGGAAAATCTCATTCATATAAGAAATTAGAAAAATCGATTTTGAATTATGAAGAAACAACGCCTGTTTGTACAATAAAAGATTTTTCTGGATATGGTTTTGCTGATATTAATTTGAATGTTTATCCTGGAGAAATATTAGGCATGGCTGGTGTTGTTGGAGCAGGTAGAACAGAACTTGCTACTACTATATTTGGTAGAGATAAAGTTTTAAAAGGTAAAATTGAATTAAATGGTGAAGATGTAACCGGCTTAAAAACAAAAGATGTCATTAAAAAAGGTATCAACTATGTACCAGAAGATAGATTTTTGCATGGAATTTTTAAATCAATCAATGTAAAAGCTAATCTTACATCAGCTTGTTTAGATGAGATAAGCGGTTTTGTAACTGATGATTCAAGTGAAAGTGAAATTACACAGAAATATATTGATGAGTTCAGTGTTAAGGTTACAGGTCAAGATCAGATTCTTGGTGATCTAAGTGGTGGTAATCAACAGAAAATAGTCATTGGACGAGGTCTTTCAACCAATCCAAAACTAATAATATTAGATGAACCAACACGAGGTATTGATGCCAGTGCAAGAAGTGATGTTTATGCAATTATTCATGAATTGAAGAAAACTGGCGTTGCTATATGGTTGATCTCTTCTGATATTGATGAAGTTGTAGCTTTAAGTGATAGAGTTGTAACAATGTATCAAGGACGATTAAATAGTGAATTTTTAAATGGTGATATCACCACTGAAAATATTATGGCAGCATCATTCGGTGTGGATAAAAAGAAGGATGAGTAATGGATATTAAAAGCAAAACTAAAGATATATTTCATTCAAGAACACTTACTTCTGTATTCTTTGTAATTATTTTATTTCTTTTTGTTGGTTTGGTTAATCATGATTTTCTTGCCCCTAGAAATATTTTATTAACATTGAATGCAAGTGTTGTATTTATTTTGTTAACGATAGGTATTGGCTTTCCAATAATGACTGGTGAGATAGATGTTTCAATTGGTGCTGTTCTAGGTTTGTCTGCAGCAATAAGTGCAACAATGATTAGAAATGGTAGTAATTTCTTTGTAGCTCTTTTGGTGGCTATATTGATTGGTGCTGTTATTGGTTTGTTCAACGGATTTGGACTCGAATATTTAGGAATCCCTTCAATTATTATAACTCTTGGTTCTAATGGAATAGTTAGAGGTTTGATTTATGTATTTACAGGTGGCAAGTGGGTTGAAAATCTTCCTTATGAATTCAAAAGTCTAAGTCAAAAAACTTTTTTAGGATTGACCTGGTTTTTTTGGATAGCAATTTTGATAGCAATTGCTTGTACCTACTACATGACTCATGTAAAACGAGGTAAAAATTTCGCTGCAGTTGGAGATAATATTGGTGGAGCAACTTTAATTGGTATTCCTGTTAAATATACAAAGGTAATAAGTTTTGTTCTGTCTTCTGTATTTGCTTCTGTAGCTGGTGTTATATATGCAAGTAGAATTGGATTTGTAACTCCAACAGCTGGTCTTGGATATGAAATGAAAGCTATTGCTGCTTGTGTACTTGGAGGCGTAAGCCTAGCAGGTGGTATTGGAACACTTCTTGGAGCTTCTTTTGGAGCTGTCATAATGGCATCAATTGGAAGAATCTTAGTATTTTTAAAATTCTCATCAGATTATGATAATACAATTACTGGTATTTTATTGATTTCCATAGTTGTTGTTGATGCACTGATGCAGAAGAGGAATGTAGAAAAGACACGCAGAGAAAGACTACTTGCTAAAACTGCTAAAAAGGAATTAAACAATGCTTAAAAATAAAAAAATATCAAGCTACTTCAGATGGGAGACCTTCTTAATAGTATTAATTATTTTGGAAATCTTTATATTCGGTTCAATTAATCCAAGATTCTTAAAACCATTTGTTCTTTTAGGATCTATTAATGACTTCTTTTCAATATGTGTTATTTCATTGTTTGTAACATTTGTATTGATAACTGGAGGCATGGATATACAAGCTGGGTCTATTGTTGGTTTATCTTCAATTATAGTTGGCGTTCTGTGGCAACAACTTGGATTTAATATTTGGATATCATGCTTATTTGCAATCATAGGTGGTGGCTTAGCAGGGTTATTGAGTGGGTTCATTGTAGCCTATATTGATGTACAACCTATGGTTGTTACACTTGGTGGTTCCTTCTTATATTCAGGACTTGCCGTTTCAATTACAAGAATGGCTAAGGTCGAATCTTATAAAGGGATAAGTGGTTTCCCAAAAGTTTTTACTGCTTTCAGTAAATATAGATTATTTGGAATTATTCCATCTCAGATTTTCATTTTTATTGTACTGATAATTATTGCTTATTTCTTACTTCATAAGACTAGATATGGCAGATATATTTATCTATCAGGTATCAATAAAGAGGCTTGTGAATACTCTGGAATTGATAGTAAAAAAATAATAATGAGTACTTATGTTTTATCAGGAATGGGAGCTGCTATAGCAGGTATTGTATTAACTTCATATCTTGGAACCGCTAAAGCTGACTTTGGTAAAGAGTTAACTCTTCCAATTATTACTGCTGTTGTACTTGGTGGTACATCAATTAATGGTGGTAAAGGAACAATTTTAGGAACTGCATTTGCAGCAATATTAATAGGTATCCTTAAATTTGGATTGTCTATGGCAGGCGTAAATACACAATATTTAGATATCCCTGTGGGAATATTATTGGTTGTTGCTTTAGCCTTAAGAGGCTTAAATGATCAAGGATATTTTTTAATTTGGAAAAAGAATTGGCGTAAAAGAAAATTAAATAGAGCGGAAACAAAAAAGGTAAATTAATTAGGCGGGAGCTTAATAATAAATAGGAGGAAAATAAGAATGAAAAAACTTATTTGTATGTTACTTGTGGTATCTATGGCATTAACAACTGTGTTTGCTAGTGGAGCATCTGAATCTTCAACTAAGGCAGAATCTGCTAGTGCGAAGAATGGAAAAATGATTGTATTTATCCCTAAAATTAGTGGTAATGCATTCTTCGAAGTAGCTAATGATGGAGCTCAAGAATTAGCAGAAAAAGTTGGTTTTACTGTTAAATATGATGGTAGCCCAGATGCCTCTGTTGCTAACCAAGTTACAATAATAAACAACGCTATTCAGCAGGGAGCTGATGGTATTGTAGTTTCATCCGTTGATGCAACAGGATTAGATGATGCATTGAAACAAGCAAGAGCTGCAGGTCTTTCTGTAATGACTTGGGATTCTGATGTAAGTGGCGATGCTCGTCAATTTATGGTATCTCAAGGTACTCCTGATATCTTAGGTAAGATGTTGGTAGATATGGGTGTTACTTCTTTAGAAGAAAGAAATATTGATGTTAATACCGATGCAGTTAAATATTGTTGGCATTATTCTCAATCAACAGTTACTGACCAGAACTCATGGAGAGTAGCTGGTGAAAAATATATTGCTGAAAAATATCCAAATTGGATTAATGTAGCTCCAGATAACTATTACAGTGAACAGGATGCAGAAAAAGCTATAACTGTTGGTGAAGCTATTTTAACAGCACATAGTGATGTTGATTTAATCATATGTAATGATTCAACAGCTCTACCAGGTCAGTGCCAAGCAGCACAAAACTTAGGTATGGATGAAAATGATGTATCTATAACAGGATTTGCAACACCAAACTCAATTAAGGATTACTGTAGAGCCGGCGTTCTAACAAGATGGGGCTTATGGGATGTTAAAATTCAGGGTGGAATTGCATGTTACTTAGCTTATTATGCATCTTTAGGAAACGATATCAAAGTTGGTGATGTAATTGACATTCCTACAATTGGTAAAGTAACTGTAGAACCTAATACAGTATTGGATGCTAGTGCTTATACATCTGATGATTCTGGTGTAGTACTTCTTCCAGAAAGAGCAGTATTCTCACTTGAAAATATGGATCAATATAATTTCTAAAATTTAATAATTGGAGAAATTATAAAATGTAAAAAATAACTTGATGTTTTAAAAAAAAACATCAAGTTATATATATAATTATATTTAGGAGTTTGCAAATGGCAGATTTAGAAGGTTTAAAAGTGGCACATGATTTTCATGTAGGCGAGCCGTTCGCACAGGATGGCAAATTCTATGTAAAAGGTGCTGGTAATTTAGATTGGGGTATGAAAAAACATCTTTCTCGTATTTTCAATCCTAAAAGTGGAAACTCAGTAATGTTTGCATTTGATCATGGTTATTTTATGGGATCAGTTTCTGGTCTAGAAAGACTTGATTTATTGATTCCTCAATTACAGGATCATGTTGATGTTTTGATGGGTACTCGTGGTGCAATAAGGACTTCAGTTAGTCCTTTTTCAAAAAATGCTATAGCATTAAGAGTGACATCAGGTTCATCTATGGTTCAGAAAGATTTGAGTCATGAAGTTGTAGCAGTAGATATAAAAGATGCAATTAGAATGAATGCAGACTGTTTGGCAGTTCAAACCTTTATAGGTGGGGATGGTCAATTATCGTCAATTGAAAACTTATCAAATGTTATAAATACAGGTATTGAATACAGTATTCCAACTATGGGGGTTGTAGCTGTAGGAAAAGATATGGAACGAACACCTAAGTATTTTAAATTAGCAACAAGAATTGTAGCTGAGATGGGAGCAAACCTAGTTAAAACATATTATTGTGATAATTTTGATGAAGTAGTTGCCGCTTGTCCTGTTCCAATTGTTGTAGCAGGTGGTAAAAAACTACCAGAGAAAGAAGCTTTAGAATTGGCTTTCCATGCAATTAATGAAGGTGCTCATGGTTTGGATATGGGAAGAAATATTTTCCAAAGTCTTCATCCTGTCGCTATGGCCGATTCAATTTCTAAAATTGTTCATGAAAGATTTACAGCTAAAGAAGCTTATGAATTCTATTTGGACAGCATAAAAGGTTAATAATTGATATAATCCACAAATGGTTAATGGACTCGTTACATAATTTTGTAGCGAGTTTTTTCTTTTTATAAACCTTTGATTCAATAAATACATTATATATAACTACAAATCTATAGTCTGTATATATAGAATATAAACTCTATAAATATAAAATATAGAATTGTAATTATATATTAATGGGTTATTTTTCTTGTTTTAGCCCAATATGTGTGCTAACCTTGTAGCAAGGTAAATTAAATGAACTTAAATGAAGAAATATATTTTGCAATCATTGGAGATGTTGTTGATTCAAGAAAAATAGACAATAGAAATGATGTACAGAAGCAATATGTTGAAGTTATCAACAGAATAAATAAAAAATATTCTGAAGATATTGCCTCAAAATTTTTAATAACTTTAGGAGATAGCTTTCAAGGGCTGTTAAAAAAGCCAAATCATATCCTGAATATAATAAGTGAGATTGAAGAATCGATAGCACCATATAAATTGAGATTTGGAATTGGAGTTGGAAAAATAAGCACCTCCATTGTTTTTGAAGACTCATCATTAATAGATGGACCAGCATACCACAATGCACGTTCTGCAATTGATGAGGTAAAAATAATGAGCAACAAGAATAGGGTGTGTAGCTCAATCCTTGTCCATTCAGATGAAAGAGTATTGGATGATCTCATCAACTCGACATTGACTCTATGTGCAAGTATCAAATCAAATTGGACCGATAAGCAGAAGCAGGTCATTGATTTGAGCATCAAACAGAAAAAGAGTCAGGTTGAGATAGCTGAGCAACTCAAAATAAAGCAGCCCAGCGTGAACAGTCGTTTGCAATCATCAAATGTTCATCTTTACAATGATGCAATAAAGAATATCAATAAAGCTTTTGCGCTTTATGTTGGGAGAGAATAATGAATTACAGCATCTTTTTACTGCTTTTGATAGGTCATTTTCTTGGAGATTTCTATTTTCAAACTGATGAAATTGCTAGAAATAAAAATAGAAGTGCATCACAGCTGATAAAGCATTGTTTTCTGTACACCATCTCGATGGTGCTTGTAATTCTTCCAGTCTTCAGCATTGATCTGTTTGTTTGGTCCATAGCCATTTCTGTTGTTCATTTTGGTGTAGATCTGATTAAATCTCAGATAAAAAATAGAGAGCGCCATGAGGTTGGAATATACAGTTTGGACCAAGTGATTCATATACTTGTTGTATCGGCTGCATCTTTATTCATCTCTCAGAACCTAAATGTATCTTACATCATCTCCATACAGAAATTGTTTGCACTATTTAACGTAGATGATCTGAAGGTGCTATCAGCAGTTCTATCTCTTTTGATAATAATGAAGCCTTCTTCAATAACAGTCAAAACTGTACTTGCAAAATATGGTAGTTTTTCAAAAGAAGAGAAGGAAGGAGTTCCAAATACAGGGGCTCTGATTGGAGAGCTTGAAAGATTCATAATACTGCTGATGCTGACTCAAGGCCAGTATGCTGCAATTGGTTTTATCCTCACTGCAAAGTCTGTTGCAAGATATAAGAAAATTGTTGAGGAGATAAAATTCTCTGAATATTATCTTCTTGGAACTTTTTTAAGTACGCTAATAGTCATAATAACTTACCTGGTCGTATTCACACCATTCTTCAATTGATAATTGCTTGACAGACAATTTTTAAAACATCGTTCTTTCAAAATTGGACAATCCATTGAAACCAACTTTTTATGGTGAATATATCGAATGGTATTTATATGAATTATTATTGTAGATAATAGTAAATATCCTCCATCTTTATTGACAAAAAAGCCAAAGGAATTGAATATAGGAAATATGAAAAGTTATTCAGAATGTCCTTTAGCACATAAATGTGGCGGATGCCAATTACAATCTTTATCATATAGAGATCAGTTAGAATATAAGATGGATGAAGTCTATGATATATTGGGTTCTTGGAACAAAATTGCTCCAATAGTATCAATGCAAGATCCAACAAACTACCGCAATAAAACTCAGGTAGTATTTGATAGACAGAAAGGTAAGATCGTAAGTGGTATTTACCAAAATGGAACACATAGAGTCATTCCCATTCATTCCTGCATGATTCAAGATAAAGAATCAGATGAAATACTTCAAACAATAAGACATCTGATGAAGAAATTTTCTATTGAACCTTACAATGAAGACAATGGATACGGTGTTGTTCGACATGTATTGATTCGTAAAGGATTGAGAACTGGACAGATCATGGTTGTTCTTGTCTGTGGCTCTCCTATTATAAACAATCTGCAGAATTTTATAGCTCTGCTTAAGCAGTCAAATAAAAACATCAAATCAATTCTATTGAACCTAAACGATGAAAAAACAAGCATGGTTCTATCTGATGAACCAGAAGAAATTCTTTATGGTAAGTCCTATATTGAAGATGAGATGTGTGGGATGACATTTAGAATATCTCCAAAGTCTTTTTATCAAATCAACTCAATTCAAGCTGAAAAGATGTACACAATTGCAATGCGTATGGCAAGACTTAAAGAAACAGATGTTGTTGTTGATGCATACTGTGGTACTGGTACCATTGGTTTGATTGCAGCTAAACAAGGCATTAAATCATTGATTGGTATTGAATTCAATGCTCAGGCAGTGAATGATGCAAATACAAACGCATTCAAGAATGGCATTGATAATGCTACATTTGTCTGTGATGATGCCTCTAACTATCTAACAAAGATGGCAGAGGAGAATGAATCAATTGATGTACTGTTCATGGATCCACCAAGAAGTGGTTCAGACAAATCATTCTTGCATTCTGTAATCAAGGTAGCACCTAAAACTATTGTTTACATCTCATGCAACATGAACACTTTAGATAGAGATCTGAAGACATTGAGTCGTGATTATGATGTTGTTGGCATTCAACCTGTTGATATGTTCCCTTACACAACTCATGTAGAGAATGTGGTACTGCTTACAAGAATAGAGAAATAGAAACATTTAAGTTCTTTAATAAGAGGTCCTGATTGATCTGTATATCACAAATCACGAGTACCTCTTCTTTATTATTTCCTAATTTTATTTTTTATACGCAAGATAGCCTCGGTATGCATTATCCAATGTCTTGAGAATGGCATCTGAATAAGTTTCCTGATATCTTTATCACACCAGTAATCAATCAACCAAGCAGCACTCTCATCTCTGCTTATTACATTCAATGATCTCAAATAATCCTTTGTATCATCATCAAATTTTCTACTCATATCTTCATATGTTAGATCTTTAATTATCTCTTCAGTACTGCTCTTGACCTCAATGATGTAGGAGTAAAGTTCATCCAGGCATAGTTGTTTTGAAAAATCAGCAATCTGCTGTTTCACAAGCTCATTTCCTGTTGTGATTATGGGGGAGTTGATGCGCTTTTGATAATCTTTCAAGAAGAATATCTGCTCATCTTTTTTTATGACTGAATGGATGTTTATATCTTCAATACGAGCTATATGCCAGATTGAATAGGCTGCTGTCTTGCTGTGATAACCCTTTGCATTAACAAATGGTATTGCATCAAATTCATCTCTTCTCAATTCATCTTTCAAGTCCATCAAAACTTGCATCAATTGATCTCTTAGGTTGAAAAGAGTTTCAATTCCCATATCATAGGAATCTTTCCTCTTTATCTGTTTTTGCATTGATTTGTTCAGATCTGACCATTCTTTATTCATAGACCATCTTCTCTTTGAAATGAAATTTTTACATTGAGAACATTATACTATTTCTATTTTGGTAATGCAATTAAAATCAAAATCAATATTTAGGAATGATAAGATACTTAGATTTTGATTTATATATTTATGCGTTTCCATTTTCCTGTTGAGTATTGAGAAAAAGAAATGATCCAGTTTGCAAACCAACCTATTGGAACAGCAATCCAAACCATAGAAATTCCATAACGAGGTGCCAGAATGACTGCAAATGCTATACGAATGAGAAGATTCACTAAGTTAGCAATTGTGAATACTTTCATATCTCCAGCTCCGCGTAACAATCCATCAACTGTCATTTTCAATCCTATTAGAACAAAGAACCATCCCATAAATCGTAGATAGTTTTGTCCTGTAGAAGAGGCAAGAGAGGTTCCATCAACTCCAATAAAAAGGGAGATTATTGGACGATTGAAGATCTCCAGTATTAAAAATATGATTACTGAACATATAAAAACTATTTTATTTGCAGCATGATATCCCTCTATAACACGTTCTTGCTTGTTGGCTCCAATGTTTTGAGCTGTATATGAGGAAACTGCATTACCAATTCCCATCATTGGTACCACACAGATAGATTCTATTCTCATTGCCGCTGAAAATCCTGCCAAAGTTTGAGACCCAAAGCTATTTACTACGGACTGAACCAGCATCATACCAACAGCAACTGTTGATTGCTGAAATATCGATGGTAAGGCAATTTTAGACATAGATTTTAATAACTTATTGCTAAAGAATTGAGTGTGGTCATGGTATATATTGTTGATAATTCTTATAAACATGAAGAATGATAAAACTGCAGAAATTCCCTGAGCAAGCAATGTAGCCCAAGCCAATCCGGCAACTCCCATATCAAATTGTATCACAAAAACTAAATCTAGAATGATATTGCATACAGATGAAAATATTAAAAAATAAAGGGTGATCTGTGATTTTCCAAGAGCATTGTACATAGCTGCCAATACATTATACATAAATAGGAAAGGTAAAGCTAAGAAGTATATTTTTAAATATATTATGGCCAAATCTAAGCAATCTGATGGTGTGTTCAAAAGAATCATGATCTTTCTGCTGAAAAATATTCCTATACCACTTAATATCACACTGATGATCAAAAATGATATGAATGCTGTATAGATGGATATCTTCATCTTTTTATATTCTTTAGCACCGAAAAATTGACTTACCAATACAGAAGCACCAATACCACCTCCAATAGCCACACAAATAAAGATATTGGTCAGAGAGTAGGAAGCTCCAATCGCAGCTAATGCTTGCTCGCTTATGAAACGGCCTGCAATAGCAGAATCTGCCATTGTATAGATCTGTTGAAATAGATTTCCAATGATGATTGGAAAAGAAAAAACCAGTAAGGCAAACATGGGCTTTTTTTGTATCAAATAATCACTTTGCATTTTTTTGTTCTTTCAGTAGTTTTGAATCTCTTTTGATGCATGATTCAATAAATTCACATGTACAATCTGAATCATCTGTTATCTCAACATTTGATGGGTGCTTTGAAATCTGTTCAGATAGATCTGATAAGATGGACTCTATTAATTCTCTGTTGACTTGATAATGTACTTGATATCCTATCTTAACACCTTGCACGACATCATATTCTTTCAACACACGCATATGTTGTGATACAGCTGGTTCACTTATATTCAATTTTTTAGAAAGTGCTTTGACACAATAATTATGTTCAAAAAGAAGTTGTATCAAACTAAATCGAGTTGGTTCTGTTATTAGGTGAAGAATTTTTATTTTTTCCATATTGCTTTTCCTTTTAATTAAGTAGAAACTTAATTAAGCATTCACTTAATCATTATGGTCCAAATTTAAATTATGTCAAGTAGAGTAGATATAAGTGCATGATAAGTCTTGCCTCATGATTCTTATTGTAATCAGGAGATCTCAGTAATTGTATGAATACAACCAGCAGTACTTGTGTATGCCAGATATTATGATCTACTTGATGAGAGATCGTTCAATAAAATGTGATTACTGCAGATCAGATCAAGCTTGAAGAGCTCATAAAATTTAATTAAATACTTAACTTTGGTAGGAATTTCATAATTTATGCTAAATACTTACCTCATAAGCGTTAAATTTATGAAATATACATATAATTATGTATTGTTTTACATTTTGAGATTTACTATTAATCAAACGTTGTTTATAATAACTTAACAGATGAAATTTATTTCATATTCGATATTTAGCTTTTTAAATGAAAGTCTAAATTGTTTTCTTTTTCTGTAATAATTTAAATTACATATCTAAAACAAAAACTCACCTCACATAACAGCAATATAAATATAAATCAGTAATTAATTTACAGAAAGATTTTAAATTAGATATAACGCTCTACACGAAAATACAATAATAAAGGACAGTTGCTTTGAATATAATTGTTTCAAAATTTAAGGAAGTGTTGATTTCAGTTCTACCAATTACGGTGCTGGTTTTGATACTGAATTTCACCATATCTCCAATGGATACAATATTGGTAATAAGATTTCTAATTGGATCTCTTTACATCATATTTGGGCTCACCATATTCTTACTTGGTGTTGATATTGGAATAACTCCATTTGGTGGTTTGACTGGAACATCTCTGGCAAAATCGAATAAATTATGGATAGTTCTCATTGGAGGACTGGTTCTTGGTTTCTTCATTTCAATAGCAGAACCAGGTCTCATGGTTCTTGCCAATCAGGTTGATTCAGTAACATTGGGCCAAATTTCAGGAATAAGCATTTTGGCAATAGTTTCTCTAGGATTGGCAATCATGCTGTCTCTGGGATTCTTGAGAATCTTCTACAATGTACCACTCTACAAACTTCTAATTGTTTTATATGCAATGATATTTGTCCTGTCTTTATTTACATCAAGAGAGTTCTTAGCTATATCATTTGATGCATCAGGCTCGACAACAGGTATTCTTGCAGTACCTTTCATATTATCACTATCTGTTGGAATATCGAAACTTAAAAAAGACAGTAAGGCATCTGAAAAAGATAGTTTTGGTCTTGTTGCAATTGCATCAACAGGTGCAATTATGGCAGTCATGCTTCTGGATATATTCTCCAAAACAAATGAATTCTCTGCAATAATTGTAGAGAGTGCTTCTGAAACAGAAAGCCTGTTTCATCCATTTATTTCTGTTTTCCCTGATAAATTGAAAGAAAGCTTTCTGGCCTTCTTACCGTTATTGATAATATTCTTGTTTTTGCAGAAGATATCATTTAAATTAAGAAAAAGAGAATTGCGAAAAATTATCACCGGTTTTTTATTTGCCTTTGTAGGGCTGATTATATTTCTGGTGGGAGTGGATGCTGGATTTATGAAGGTTGGAACAAGTTTGGGCGAGAACCTGGTTTCATTGGATAATAAGATCTACATAGTGATCATTGGTTTTGTGCTTGGTGTTGTTACAATCTTAGCAGAACCTGCTGTATATGTTTTGACTCATCAGATTGAGAGCGTAACAAGTGGCTACGTCAAGAGAAAAGTTGTATTGGTACCACTTGCAGTTGGAGTTGGCCTTGCGGTGGCTCTTTCTGTTATCAGAATTTTAGTCACACCAGTGCAGCTCTGGCATTTCCTGTTACCTGGCTATTTGATAAGCATTGTATTGATGTTTTTCATTCCAAAGTTATTCGTCGGTATTGCTTTTGATGCTGGAGGGGTTGCAACAGGTCCTATGACTGCAACTTTCATTCTGGCTTTCATTCAAGGTGCTGCAAATACTTTTGAAGGAGCAGATTTGATGGTTGATGGTTTTGGAATGATAGCAATGGTAGCCATGATTCCTATTATCACATTGGAGCTCTTGGGTTTGGTCTTTGAGATAAAACAAAAAACAAAAAGAGGAGAAAACAAGAATGACTGATTTTGATAGTTTATCTAGTTTCGAATTAATTTATATAATTGTAAATTATGGAAAAGGTAGTCAAATTCTACAGAAATCTAAAGAGTATGGTATCTGTGGAGGGACTGTTTTTCTTGGAAAGGGAACCGTAAATAATTCATTTTTGAAATTCCTATCCCTGGCTGATGAAAGAAAAGAGATAGTTTTGATGGGAACTGACAGTCATACTGCAAGATCCGCTTTGAAAGAACTGAATAAAGATTTTGATTTTGAAAAGACTGGTAATGGAATTGTTTTCACAATCGGTATGAATGATATTATTGGCTCAAGAAGTTATGAGAGAGAAGAAGCTGAAGAAGAGAGGGGAATGGATAAATCTATGTATCAAGTTATCATTACAATAGTGAACAGAGGAAAGGCTGAGGATGTGATCGATGCAGCAAGAGCTGCAGGTTCAAAAGGTGGAACAATAATCAATGCTAGAGGCTCCGGTACAAATGAGACAAGCAAGTTATTCAATATGGAGATAGAACCAGAGAAAGAGATGGTCATGATTCTCTCAAAGGAAGATATAACCGATGCCATTGTGTCCTCTATTCGAAAGAAGCTTGAGATTGATGTACCAGGTAATGGAATCATATTCATTCAGAATGTTGTTCAGAGTTACGGTATTTATGAATAGAGCTTCTTGTTAGTATCATAATTTTATTATTTATACTGCATATAATTACATATATATGTGTTTGTTGAATTATTGTAAAATCATAGCTTGACTATAGGGATATAAAATGGTAGTTTCTCACCACTGGGTAATATTTATGTGAGTTATCGCTTATCAGACATGCTCTGATAAAGTTGAGCTTATCTCATGTAACTACATTTTGTACATTACCTTAATAATTAAAAAAATTAATTCTGTTATTATTTATGACTATGGAGTTCCACAAGTCTGCATTTCCTTTCAATTAAAGTTAATGTGAATCAATTATGAATAATACCTTAACAGTATTCCTTTGCATAATAATTATATGAAAAGCTCAATCAATTTGATGGTCTTTCATGCAATATGAATGTAGTGTCGATCTATAGTTATCTGTTTTGATAACTGATGACTTCTTCTTAATGAAAAACAAGAATTAGGATTTATACAGTTCTGATGTTGAAACATTGGATTGTATGAGATAGGTGAGTTCAATAGAAAAACTCTCCCATCTTGGAGTTTGTAATGACACATTCTATTGCCCAGAGATTTGATACCAAATCTCTTCTTAAAATCACAATGCCAAGCACAGTAATGATGATGTTCATTGCTGTCTATGCAATGTTTTCAAGTATATTTGCATCCCTTTATATTGGACAAGATGCATTATCTGCTATCAACATAATATTCCCTTTGGTCTCTACAGTATTGGCCATCGCCATAATGCTCTCAACAGGAGCAAATGCAATTATATCGACAAATCTTGGAACTGGAGATGAACAGAAAGCCAGAGAGAACTTCACAACAATTGTTATTGTTGGTGTGATAACAGGAGTTGTTTTAGGAATAATTACCTATGTGTTCAGATATCCAATAATACATTTACTTGGTTCAACTCCTCAATTGGATGAACAGAGTCTCACTTATCTTAAAGGCTACATCTTTATATTCCCATTCATCTTCCTCCAAATCTTTGGACAGTATTTCTTCCTTACAGCTGGTAAAGGAGAGTTTGTTCTTGGAATAAGTGTTGTGGGTGGTATCTTGAACATTCTAATTTGTTATCTGACAATGGGTGTTTGGAATATGGGAATAATTGGAGCTGTTATAGGTACTGCAGTTGGGTTTGTGGTCCCAGCTGTGGCTTTTGTGATCTTCTTTGCAAGAAATAAAGAAGGAAAGTTGTACTTTGTGAGACCTAAAAAACATGGTAATTTTATCTTGAATGCATGTGGTAATGGCTCCTCTGAGATGGTAACAAACCTTGCAATAGCTATAGTGACAGCAACTTTGAACGTTGTCATGGGAAGACTCGCAGGAGAGGATGGAGTGGCTGCTGTAAGCGTTCTTGTCCAAACTAAGTTCCTGTTGAACTCAATATACATTGGTTTTGGTGGTGGAGTTGCTCCAATCTTTGCATATGCACGTGGAGCAAATGATAAGAAGCAGATCAGAAATGTTTATAAGATATCAATAAGATTTGTCCTCATAACATCAGTTGCCCTTGTAATTCTATCTCTCTTGTTCAAACATCAGATTGTGAGTGCTTTCATCAGACCTGAAAGCTCAGCATATGATTTGGCTATTGCAGGCTTTACCTATTTCTCCTTTGGATCTTTGTTTGCAGGAATCAATATATTCTCATCTGTACTGTTCACCTCATTTTCAAATGGAAAGATCTCAGCACTGATATCATTTTTACGAACATTTGTGTTCACATTGGGCTTCCTTCTGGTTCTATCAAATGTATTTGGAGTGACTGGAGTGTGGTTCTCAACACCTCTTGCAGAGTTTGGAGCAATGATTGTTGCAATCATCCTGTTGAAGAAATATAGAAAGACATATAATTATTAAAAAAAATTATTTCTTCTTGTTGTATTTAATATATTGACGAGAAGAATCTTTTTGAGTAATGTATATGAGTATATGAGCATATAGTAATATACAGTAAGTAATAGGAGATAAAAATTAATGGTTGAAATATTTAAAGCTTTAGCAGAAGAAAATAGGCTGCGTATATTGTCCCTTCTCTTGGAGAATGATCTGTGTGTCTGTGAAGTTGAATCTTGCCTTGATCTGAAGCAATCAAATATATCACGGCATCTATCGGTTTTAAAGAACTGTGGAATAGTGGACAGCTACAAGAAAGCACAGTGGGCTTACTACAAGATCAATGACAACTTCAAAGAAGAGAATCAAGATCTGATAATTTACCTGAATAAGAAATTAAAGACCTTGCCAAACTATAAAACGGACTTAGAAAACTATAGAAGCTGCAACTCTCAATGTCTTTGCAGCAATTAAGTGACAATCAAAACAATTTAGATGAAGATAGATATCTTTATCTAAAAGATCTGAAAAAAAATTTAAAATGGAGTTCAATATGAAAAATAAAGATACAGTAGAAATCAATTTATTTCAAAAATATCTATCAGTGTGGGTAGCTATCTGCATGATAGTTGGTATTGCTATAGGTAAGTTCTTACCAGGAATACCTGCCTTTCTCAATAAGTTTGAATATGCCAATGTTTCAATACCTGTAGCAATTCTAATCTGGGTGATGATCTATCCAATGATGATGAAGGTCGATTTTCAGAGTGTTAAAAAAGTAGGTAAGAATCCAAAAGGATTGTATCTAACTTGGGTTGTGAACTGGCTAATAAAACCATTCACCATGTATGCTATTGCATCTTTCTTCCTATTTGTTGTCTTTAAAAATTTCATTGCACCAGATCTAGCAAAACAATATCTTGCAGGAGCTGTACTGCTTGGAGCTGCTCCATGTACTGCAATGGTATTTGTTTGGAGTCATCTGACCAAGGGGAATCCTGCATACACGGTGGTCCAGGTAGCAACCAATGACATCATAATCCTCATTGCATTTGTTCCTATTGTAAAATTCTTGCTTGGAATAGGTGATGTAAGTGTTCCTTGGGAAACATTGATTTTATCTGTTGTTCTTTTTGTTGTGATACCATTGGTTGGTGGAATATTGACCAGAGTATCTATTTCAAAAAGAGAAGGAACTGAATATTTTGAAAAACAATTCCTTCCAAAGTTCGACAATGCAACAACTGTTGGCCTTTTATTAACATTGATCTTGTTATTTGCATTCCAAGGTGAGGTATTTTTGAACAATCCTCTTCATATACTTCTCATTGCAACTCCTTTGATCATTCAAACATTCTTCATATTCTTCATCGCATATTTTGCAAGCAAGCTACTGAAGTTACCTCATGATATTGCAGCACCAGCTAGCATGATTGGAGCATCTAATTTCTTTGAACTTTCAGTTGCTGTAGCAATTGCACTGTTTGGTACATCATCACCAGCTGCCGTAGCAACTGTAGTTGGTGTGTTGGTTGAGGTTCCTGTTATGTTGATACTTGTAAAAATTGCAAATAACACAACAGGTTGGTTTCCTAAAAAAGACATGCAAACAATATAATTAAAAGGAAAATAATATGAAAGAAATAACAATATATGAACCAGCAATGTGCTGTCCTACAGGTCTATGTGGTGTCAGTGTTGATCCTGAATTGTTGAGAATTTCAACAGTCGTTAATAATTTAAAAGAAAAGGATATTGAGATCAAAAGATACAATCTTATCAACTCACCAATGCAATTTGTGACAAACAAAACTGTCAATGAAATGATAAATAAAAATGGAGTTGATGATTTACCTTTTGTCCTTGTTGATGATCAGATTGTCATAACAGGACGATATCCAACAAATGAAGAGATTGCAGCATATCTTGATATTCCGCTTTCTTATCTAGCAGTAGATGACAGCAATAAATAGTCAAATAATTACAGAGGTAAACAATGTTAAATAGTTTCAATCCACAAGATATCAACTTGACTAAATATATGTTTTATACAGGAAAGGGGGGAGTTGGAAAGACTTCAACTGCCTGTGCTACAGCAATCACTCTAGCTGATGATGGTAAGAAAGTTCTTTTAATTAGTACTGACCCTGCATCCAATTTACAGGATGTATTCAATACAGAATTAAATAACAAAGGTGTTCAAATAGAAGGCGTTTCAAATCTTGTAGTAGCCAATCTTGATCCAGTTCAAGCAGCTACAGATTACAAAGAAAGTGTGATTGGACCATACAGAGGAAAGCTGCCAGATGCTGTTTTGAACAATATGGAAGAACAACTTTCTGGATCATGTACTGTAGAGATAGCTGCTTTCAATGAGTTCTCAAAGTTTATTACTGATGAAGAGATTCAAGAAAAATATGATTATATTATTTTTGATACAGCTCCAACAGGTCACACTCTTAGAATGTTGCAGTTACCATCAGCATGGAATAATTTCATAAGTGAGAATACTCATGGAGCATCATGCTTGGGCCAGTTATCAGGTCTTGAGACTCAAAAAGATGTTTATAAAAAAGCAGTTGAGACCTTAGCAGACTCTCAATTGACATCTCTTATACTTGTCACTCGTCCTGAATCAGCACCACTTCTTGAAGCAGAAAGAGCTTCTTTTGAGCTATCTGATATTGGTGTAAAAAATCAGATTCTTATCATCAACGGTGTGATGACATCTCATGATGATGAAATATCTGAAAGCTTGTTTGATAAGCAGCAGAATGCCTTAGCTGAAGTTCCTGAAACTCTAAAATCTTTGGAGACATATATGGTACCATTGAGAGGTTACAATATCACAGGAATTGAGAATTTGAGGTCTCTCCTTGTTAAAGATAATTTGGTGATGAGCAATGATACAATCAATTCAACATCTATTCCTGCCCTCAAAGATATAATTGATGATATCTACAGGAGTAATAAAAAAGTAATTTTTACCATGGGAAAGGGTGGAGTTGGAAAAACCACAATAGCAGCTGCTATTGCTTTGGGATTATCTAAGAAAGGGAAGAAAGTTCATCTTACCACAACAGATCCTGCAGCACATTTGAAATATGTAATCTCTGAAACAGAAGGAATCAGTATGAGCCATATTGATGAGAAAGCTGAGCTCAAGAAGTATCAAGAAGAAGTGCGTTCAAATGCTGCTAAGACAATGTCTGCTGAAGATTTGGCTTATGTTGAAGAGGATTTACGCTCTCCTTGTACTCAAGAGATAGCAGTCTTCAGAGCTTTTGCTGAAGTAGTGGACAAGGCAGATAATGAGATAGTGGTTATAGATACCGCTCCAACAGGTCACACACTTTTGTTGCTTGAATCAACTCAAAGCTACAATCAGGAAATCAAACGTTCTAAGGGTGATATTCCTGATTCTGCAAAGAAGCTTCTTCCTAGACTTCATAATGCAGATGAAACTGAAGTTGTCATTGTTACTTTACCAGAAGCAACACCTGTTTATGAAGCAATGCGTTTGGAAGATGATCTAAAACGTGCAGGAATAAACAATAAATGGTGGATAATCAACTCCTCGTTATATAAAGCTGGTACAACAAATAAGATGTTGGTGGCAAAAGCAAGCAATGAAATTGAATGGATCAATAAAATTGATGAACATGCAAGTGGTAATTTCGCTGTGATTCCTTGGAATCATGAAGAAATAAAAGGTAATAATTTAAAAACCTTATTGGCTTAAATTATTTTATATTAGAGATAAAATTTATTAATTAAATTGGAGATATTATAAATGCAAATATTAGACGAAGCAAAAACTATGTTAGAAGAATTATTTAAAGCAAATGATTGCAACTGCTTAACAGCTAAATTACAGTCATCATGCTGTGGGTCCTCTCTGCTTTTCAATCTTTCAACTCTTGAAAAAGATGATAGTCCAATCTCAATCAATGGTATTGATGTTTTGATGGATGAAGAGACAACAAAAAGAGCTGAAACTGTAACATTGTCAGTGAAAGATGGTCAGTTATCTGTGAAGGATGAAGCTGCATCAAGTTGTTGTTGCTAGTAACATTTCATTCTAAGAATATTCCTCTGCATATATTGCAGGGGTTTTTTTTGCCTGTTTAAATAAATTTTTATTGACATATGTTTTATATGGTGATATTACATATACTTATATGGGAATATGGTTATATAGGAATATGTTGAAATTTGTGCGACCTTTAAGTCCTTTTATTTTAGTTGTGATTACCTACCTCATTCCAAATTCTTCCATATAAAAACGGACAGAGAATATTGAAAGGAAAATTAAGAGAGCAATATCAATGTCTTGAATGATGATGAGTAAATGCAGTTATAAATTGTACTGATACATTTTTATATTATTTTAGGGGGAAATATGAAGAAGTTGAAAAACTACTGTCCATGCAGATGGATGGGTGCTTAAACTCCCGTTTCTTTATTTAAAAAATATTGAAATGGAGGATATATTCAATGGAAATTTTAATAAAAGTATTATTAGCAGGATGGCAAGCTTTGGTTGATTATTTGACCTTGAGCCGAATAATTATGCTCACAATTGCATTCTTCTTGTCTGGTGCAATATCACAATTCATGTCTCAGGGTGCAGTAATGAAATATTTTGGACCCAATTCTAAAAAGACTTTATCGTATCTTATAGCATCTGTTTCAGGTGCTATTTTAGCTGTTTGCTCATGTTCGGTCCTACCTATGTTTGCAAGCATAAGGAAAAAAGGAGCTGGAATTGGTCCAGCTGTAACCTTCCTCTTCGCTGGACCTGCAATAAATATATTGGCAATCATATTCACTTTCAATTTGATAGGTGTTGATATTGGTTTTGTTCGTGTATTTGGAGCTATGGTCTTATCTATAATAATAGGTATTGTTATGTATTTTTTGTATAACAAAAGTGAAGAAGTCGACGCAAATGCAGCTATGTTCAACATACAGGATGATGATACAAGAAAAGTTTGGCAGAACCTTCTGTTCTTTGCACTTCTAATTGCAGTTCTTATTTCAGGAGTAAAACATCCAATAACTTCTGTAATTTTTGCAGTAGGTCTTTTGATTGTGTTGATTTTGTATTTCGAAAAAGACGAATTGATTGAATGGTGTGAGGCAACTTTTGAGCTAGCAAAGAAAATAGTTCCACTGTTCATTGTTGGTGTTTTCTTAGCTGGTGTTATCGAAGAATTAATTCCACCTGAATTCATGGTCAAATTTGTTGGAAACAATTCTTATTTAGCAAATGCAACTGCAGCAATTTTTGGTGCATTCATGTATTTTGCAACTTTAACAGAGGTCCCAATTGTAAATAGCTTTATGGCTCTTGGTATGATGAAGGGACCTGCAACAGCGTTGCTTCTAGCAGGACCATCTTTAAGTCTACCTAATATGATTGTCATTTCAAAGGTTATGGGTATTAAGAAAACTCTTACCTATGTTGGATTGGTTGTGGTTATGTCTGCATTCATAGGAATGATGGCAGGATATATAATTTATGCTTGATGGAGGTATTTATCATGGTAATTAAAATTTTAGGATCTGGTTGCTCAAAATGTAAGCAATTGGAAGCAAATGCAAAGATTGCAGCAGAGGAACTTGGTATTGAGGCCGAGATAGAGAAAGTGACTGATGTAAGTAAGATTATGGATTATGGTGTTATGAAGACACCTGCTTTAGTTGTTGATGAACAACTGAAAATGACAGGTAAGGTCCTTTCTTCTGATAAGATTAAGGAATATCTTAACTAGTTTTGTTTTATATAGAGTCAATATTGATGGTGATAATCAGAGATATTGGCTCTATTAAGTTTCTAATAAGTAAAAGTTATAATCGTATTCTACTGGTTCATTATTGCCAAAATATTATGTGAATGGTGTACTGCCTGTATGTTAATCTGTTTTAAAATATGAAATAAACTTAAGCCGCATAGCAGTACTTAGTTATGAGTTTCTTGAGCTGTATCTTATATATTCAATAATTGAATATAATTTTGTTTATTTCCATAAATTATTGAATTTAAAAAAATTATATGCTATTTTTACGTAGCTAATTATTATCATATGGTGTCTTAACTATGGCATCGAAGGTGATTCTCCCAATCAAAATATTTGTAGGGATTTTCTTTACCTTCAAACTAGAAATTAAAATATATAACCATCTACTTTATATATCTTTGTATTTTCCTACAAGGAAACATGCCTATGCACATATATATAAAATTTGAGTGAATAATATATAAAATTTAACTCTACATCGCATCTTTATACAGTAACTTTTGTTGCTTGTTAAGGATGTTTTTTTTTGGCAAAAATGTAGTGTCGTTTTTCTAGTCATCAACCCTATTGGTGTGATGATTATACAAATTACTTTTTGAAGTAATAATTTTAAAACACAACTGACTTGCTTTAAGTAAGTTTGTTTATGATTGAATCGGAAATTTATACTTTCATTATTAGGAGAATTATAGAATGTCATATTCTATTTCACAAAAATTCAATGCTAAATCATTGTTAGCAATTACATTACCAAGTATATTCATGATGGCCTTCGTCTCAGTGTACTCAATGTTTGGCAGTATCTTTGCCTCGCGCTTCATAGGAGAGAATGCATTATCAGCAATAAACATTGTATTCCCATTGTTCTCAACTGTAATCGCTATAGCAGTTATGTTTGCTACAGGTTCCAATGCCATTATATCCACCAATTTGGGTGTCAAAGATGTTCAAAGGGCTAGAGAAAATTTCACCATGATTGTTATTGTTGGTGGATTGACAGGTGTGGGTTTAGGAATCATCACATACATCTTCCGTTATCCCATCATTCATGCATTGGGTTCCACTCCTACATTGGACCCATTATGTATTGAATACCTCACAGGTTATGTATTCATTTTCCCTTTTATCTTCTGGCAGCTATACACACAATATTTCTTTGTCACAGAAGGAAAACCGCTTGTAGCTTTGGTTACAACAGTTGTTGGTGGTCTATTGAACATCACTCTTTGTTATCTGACAATGGGTGTTTGGGGAATGGGAATCATAGGCGCAATCATTGGTGCTGGTGCAAGTTTTATCATACCATCAGTTGTCTTCTTAATTTTCTTTGCGAGAAATAAGAAAGGTACCTTATGCTTTGTAAAACCTAAAAGACATGAACATTTTGTTATGAACACATGTGGAAATGGTTCATCTGAAATGGTAACAAATCTTGCTATAGCAATTGTTACAGCAGTTTTGAATGTCATCATGGTAAATCTAGCTGGCGAAGATGGGGTAGCAGCAGTGAGTGTTATTGTTCAAGTTAAGTTCTTACTCAATTCAATATATATTGGTTTTGGTGCAGGTGTTGCTCCTATATTTGGTTATGCAAGAGGTGCTGATGATAGAGAGCAGATTAAGAAAGTACTCAACCTATCACTCAAATTTGTTATTATAAGCTCTGTTGTTCTTGTTGGAATATCTGTTGGATTTGCAGACAATATTGTAAGTGCATTCATCAGACCTGATAGTTCAGCTTACTCTCTAGCAAAGACTGGCTTCATGATCTTCTGTTTTGGATATCTTTTTGCTGGAATCAACATCTTCTCATCTGTATTCTTCACATCATTATCAAATGGAAAGGTATCAGCAATCATATCTTTTGTAAGAACATTTGCACTTACATTGGGTCTTCTTCTGATCTTACCAAGAATTTGGGGTACAACAGGAGCTTGGCTTGCAACTCCTTTATCAGAATTAGGAGCATTGATAGTAGCTATCATATATTTAAAATTATATAAAAAAGTATATCACTATTAAAATTTAATACATAAAATGTTCTGTATTGGATAAGTTTTATAAGTGTAATTGGTCTAGGGAAAGGATCGATTGCACTTTTTTTTGATAAAAATTATGCATTAATTTTATTCAATATTGTGCATAATTGTGTGCTTGTTGAGTATTTAATTATCATAATTGTGAATTATGTTGTTTAAAACTAATATCTGATGTATTTTATTGGTATCTTAATTAATAAGGTCGCATCATATGTACTTAATTGTCATATTTATATATATATTATTTTTTGTATCATCCAAGACTCATTTATCTGCTAAAGGCGGTACTGAGCATGGGTATGATTTTGCTAAAACAGTTCTTGGTTATTCTGACTGGGAAAACGTGCGTGATTGGAATAAAACTTTACCAGCTAAAGATCCTTTATTATATACAATTCAAATTCAAGACATCTTATCCAGCGCAGCTGCAATTGCTATCGATTATTCAGGAACCGAAGGAAGTCAGAGCAATGACTTTTTCCATCTTGAATCATATTTTCAGATGAAACAGTTCAGCAAAAATGATGTTGTAATTCCATCTATTGATGATTTTCCTAGCCTAGGTTTTGGTATAATGCATAGGCATTACTGTCATTCAGGTTACATGGTAGATAAAAGCAGTGCAGAGGACAGTCTTAAAAAACGTCTTCTAGATTCTGAAGAGAAGAGAAAATTTGGATTCAAAAAAGGTGAGACTCTTGTACCTTTAGCAATAAGAAAGCATAGAATTAAGAATCTTCCAGGTAGATGGCAGACAGGAAGAGAGCAGGTATTGCTCCCATCTGTTGCCAATGCATTTGATTTGAATATGAAACGTGGAGGACAGGAGAGCCTTGCTGAGCTTATCTCTACAGTTGTCTATTATACTCATTTATTGGGTGATTATATTGTAGGAGCACAGGAACCACTACCTGAATACAGAGATACAATCAAAATGTTCAGAAAAGACCTACGAAGAATAAGAATCATGTCCATAAAGAATAGATTCAAGATAAAAGCTTTCTTCTTAACATGTCCCATGGGAGACAAACCTGAAGATGATGCTCAAAAAACAATTGATAAAATGGGCAGAGTCTTCCCTCGAATAATAAGATCTGAATTACGACGAAGGAAAAGAAGTACCTATCATAAGTTGAAAGAGAATAAGAGGGCATCATTGAGAGAGATGCATGATAGAAAAGAGCAAATTGAGGTCAAAAATATAATCTAGTTCATTGTATTTCTATTGAGTGAATACTCCAACGTTGGTTTTTTGTATGAATTAAATCATATTTTTTATTAATTTCTTGATATTTTATGTTTTAGATATGGTTCATCTCGTGATATACTACTCTACAAATAAAACAAATCATTAATTGTATTTAATTTATGAGATTTTATTTTGACACTATAATAATTAATTACTACCGAGGAAAATGTAATGGCAAGACCTAAAAGTGAGGCTACAAATATAGCATTCAATACAATAAAAGACAGAATCAACAAATATGATTTGGTTCCAGGAGATACTGTATCTGATCTTAATTTAAGTAGCGAATTAAACATGAGTAGAACTCCTATAAGAGAGGCTATTTTGATGCTTGTTCAATGTAATCTTGTGGAAAGAAAACCTCATAAATTTGTAGTTAAAGATATAACAAGAAAAGATATCAAAGAGCTTCTTGATATACGTGTTGCTATAGAGACTCTTGCAGTGAAATTGATAATTGAAAAGGGTGGACTGACTAAAGAAGAAAAGAAAGAGTTAGAAGACCTGGAGATAAAATACAGAGCAAGCATAAAGGCCAAGAATTATAATGATAATTTTAAGTATGATTCACAATTTCATACTTACATTGTAGATTTTGCAGGTAACGAAAGACTTTCTGGTATCATGAAGAACATAACAATACAGGGAGAGAGACTCAGATGGATGAGTATACTGACTCCAACTCGATTGGATTCTGCTGTTAATGAACACGCTCAAATCAGAGAGTTTTTAGAAGCTGGTGATGGTGAGAACGCTATAAAGAAGATAGATGATCACTTGCAGTTGACCAAAGAGAATTATAACAAAATTACACAGAATTCAAGTTGGGAATCAATCATAATATCATTCAAGAATGCATTCAAATAAAGATATGAAACAATTTCAATGACTCTATATATGTCTGATGCTAATCCATCATTCATATTATAGAAGTCCTTTTTTGTATATTCTTTAGCTTTTCAGTTGATTCAAAAAAGTCTACTGTATCTGTTTTCTATAATTTTTATATATTCCATTTTCATGTATTCATTAAGAAAAGAGTCATTTATTGTTTCAAGAATTAAATCATGTTTTTTTTCAAAATTATTGAAGATTCTATCTATCTGTATTTCGTTTAATGAATATCTCTTAGCTAGATATTTGAGATTTTTTTTATTTAAATTACTTTTTTTACCATCAATACTCAATGCTAATTCTTCATCATCTTCTGTTATAATTAAAGTATTCAATAGATCATAAGCTGGTGATAAAATATAGTTTTTGTTTTTTTTAATCAGTGAGAAATTCTTTAAATGCATATCAGAATTACCAACAATGAAGCTGAATAAAATAATATTGAAGAGTTTATAATAATCCAAACCAATATTGTCGGTATATGTTGACAGTATTTTTCCAACTTTTTCATAGTTAGATTTGTATTTGTTTTCGGTTGGAGTACCTCCAAGTTGACAGAAATCTTCCATAGCTATCTTATTTTTTCCTTTGCGATCAATGCGTTTTGTAATGTAGGCAATGCTATTATCTTCAAGCCTAAGCAAACCAAAAGGAACGGTATCAATATTACAAATATTTGCTAGGTGCATTGTCAGCCATTCATTTTCAGGAAGTTGTTCAAAATCATCAGATTGGGGTTTCAATATATAACCACTGGGATAACCAATTACTGTCAAACGACTTGAGTCTCTTTCTTTATATAAATGCAGAGATACCTTTTTTTGCACTCCAGTAATTACAGATTCTTTTCCTTTGGATTTTAAAAATAGTGAAGCAATATTACTTAAATCTATAGATGGTAACTTGTCTGTTCCAAAAAATTTCTTAATGCAACTTTGGTGCCATTCTGTTTCGTTTGAATTTAAAGCTTTTCCACAGCACAAACAATTATTCATCTTTTTCAATCCTTACATTTCCAATGCAATCTTTGCAGCATGCCAATAAAAGGCCCATCCTATCTGTTTCTTTAATTTTCCAGTTATTTTTTACAATCTCCAGTAACCAACCTTCAGGAATCAAGCCATCAAAAAAAGAAAAAAATTGCTCTGACTTATAAGGTTCTTCTCTAATGGGAAGGGTTAAAGATACTGCATCTTTGTTGTAGCCTTTTTCATAAGTGAAGACATAAAGTCCATCATTGTTTTCTATCAAGCTACCTGCAAGATCATCATTTACAAAGACTTTAGCTTTCCTCATTTTTAATTTCTCTTAACTTTATAGGAGCAGCAATTGCACCAAACATATATAATGCTTGATTCACTTTGTCCATTCTCACTGTAGGTTTACCTTGCTCTAAATCTCTAACAAATTTTAGACCTAGCCCCGAAACTTCAGCAAATTCCTTTTGAGTCATCCCTCGTTCTTTTCTTTCTTTTTTTATGTAATCACCAATTAGAGTATGTTTCATATAAATATAATACATCAAGGATATTGAATTGGCAAGAAAATTGAGATTTATTATATCAGTTAGGATATAAATTTGAAGATAAATTAAGAATTATATTCGATAAGATATAATTTATTTGAATTCAACAATATTATACCTTATAGGATATAATTATTGGTATACGAGCTAGCTTTTTCTGCATTAGATATTGGTTCTGAACTGAAACTCTCATCCACTTCAACATGGAAAACTTTGATAGCCATATACAAGTTTCTTAACTTCACTTTACATAAAACAAAAAAGATGGGATGTATGAACACCCCATCAGAGTTAGAAATGATATTGATTATAGACATTCACCATTGGTTTCAATCACTTTCTTGTACCAGAATGCACTATCTTTCATTGTACGTTTCTGTGTTTCATAATCTACATGAACAAGACCAAAACGTCTGGAATACCCCTCACACCATTCAAAGTTATCCATAAGAGACCAAGCAAAGTAGCCTCTAATGTCGATTCCCTCTTGGCTTGCTCTGCTGTATTCAAGAAGGTATCTGTGATAGAAGTCTATTCTATTTGGGTCGTGGACCTCTCCATCTAATGAAACAACATCATGACATGCAAGTCCATTTTCTGTTATGTAAAATGGTAGGTTATATCTTTCATAAAGAAATTTTGGTCCCCAATAAAGAGCTTCAGGTGTTATAGGCCATTCAATGTCAGTATGGGGATATCCAACTTTCCTTTTTGGATATACATATTCACCATTTTCATCTTCTGTTACTTCAAAACCATTGTAGATATTCTGGCCTAAGAAATCTAAAGGCTGACTTATCATAGCTAAATCTTCTTCAGTAATATTAGGAAGAGCATCTTTATATATCTCATAGTATTTAGAAGGATAATCTCCTAGAATGATTGGATCTAAGAACAGTGAAACTGACCATACATATCCATCTTTGTCTAATGGAAGTAGATCAAAATATCTTTTTCGGGCAACCTCAACATCTTTTTCTTTTTCAGATACAGGAATGGCAACACCTGCTGTTGGTGCAATTCCAATTTCAACATCTGGACATACATCTCTGAGTTCTTTAACAGCCTCTCCGTGTGCTCGCAATAGGTTGTGAGTTGCTCTAAGAACATCTCTAGGACTAAGTTTCTCGCCTGGAGCATGAATTCCTTGTTGAAGGCCAAGACCAATCACACACTGTGGCTCATTTATTGTGATGAAATGCTTTACCTTTCTGCCGTATTCTTTGGCAAGAAGACGAGTGTACTCTCCAAACCATTTTGAGATATCATCATTCAACCAACCACCCTTATCAGCTAAAGATAAAGGAAGGTCCCAATGGAATATTGTTAGATATGGTTCAATGTCATTTGCAATCAATTCATCAATTAAATTGTGATAGAACTCAACACCTTTTGGATTGACTTTACCAACTCCATCAGGAAATATTCTTGGCCATGCCACAGAAAAACGATAGGCCTTTATACCCATTTTTTTCATCATTGCAACATCTTCTTTATATCTGTGGTAATGATCACAAGCAACCTCTCCGGTATGACCTTCAAAAATCTTCCCTTTTATACTGCAGTAATTGCCCCAAATATCTGCACCACGACCGTCTTCATTGTAAGCACCTTCTATTTGATAAGATGCTGTTGCAACACCCCACGCAAAGTTTTCTTTAAATTTCATCTTTTTTCCTATATGTTGTATTATTTCTTAGCACTACCAGTTGAGTTTCTAACAACCAGTCCTGTTTCAATTCTTGTTACTTTTGTATGATTTACTTCATCATCGTTAATAAGTCTTTGAAGAAGTATCTCAGCAGCTCTAACTCCAATTCCTGATCTATTTTGTCTTATTGTTGTCAGTGGTGGAGTCACAGATTTGGCCATACTGATATCATCAAATCCAATCACACTTATATCATTGGGAATTTTATATCCACGTTTTAAAAGCGCTTTCTGCACTGATAATGCAATATGATCAAATGTTGTGAAGATCCCTGTAGGGAAATCCCCAAGACTCTGATCCAAAAGTTTATCTGTAGCTGCTTTATAAGCCTCAAAAGAATATCCATCACAAAAAGTCACCAAATTCTCCCTATAAGGAATATGCTTTTGTTTTAGAAAAGTCTTGTAAGCTTTGAATCTCTCTTTATTGGAATTGCTATCTAACTCAGCAATCATAGCAATCTTACGATGACCCAATGTATAGAGATAATTCAACGCTTGTATGGTTCCCGCTGTATTGTTTGATATTATGGTCGGGATATCTGTATAGTAGTTTTCAAGTGAAACACATTT
>JBFHKM010000008.1:0-48553 GCA_041595335.1 Sphaerochaetaceae bacterium | reverse complement strand
TGTATTTGCATTTTTAATTGAACCATTATTTCCTGCAGGTCTTGCAAATGAAGAGATGCATGGATTCAATCTTGCAACATTAGGTATTTTATTTGCAGGTACATGGCAGTATTCAGGATATGCAATGGCTCTTTATCTTGCAGGACTCAGAGGACTCTCTGGAAGCATCAAAGAGAGTGCAAAACTTGATGGAGCAAATGAGTTTGTTTACTATTGGAAGATAGCAATTCCTAATTTGAAACCAATCACAATGAGTGCAGTTGTTATCATGGCTCATATCTCGCTGAAGATGTTTGACTTGATCTACGCAATGGCAGGAACAGATAACGAATTCACTGGTCACCCATCAGTTAGAATGTACACAACGACATTTAGAGCTAATAAACTCGCACTAGGTAGTGCAATGGCTGTAATACTATTCTTATTTGCAGCAATGTTTATTATCCCATATATGGTTCATTCACATAAAGAGAGGGTACAATAATGGCCAGTACAAGTAAAAGTAGAAAAACAAAACATATAATTTATTATGTAGTCATGATATTGATATGCATGATGTACTTGGTTCCAATGTACATGGCATTCATAACCTCTTTGAAAGCAAGAGCCGATATCAACTTATTGACAGCTTGGAAATTTCCAACGCACCCAACATCTATTGGATATCAACATGCCATCACAAAATTGGCTCCTTATCTAAGAAACAGTTTTGTACTGACAATTTCAGGTACAGTTATATCTGCATTTGTAGGTGCCATAAATGGTTATATCTTCAGTAAGAATAAATTCAAAGGCAGTGAGCTTGTGTTCACATTGATGTTATTTGGTATGTTCATTCCTTACCAGATCATTCTTATCCCTCTGTTTGATACACTGAGAAGATTGAATATGGCAGGACTGAATGGTTTGATTTTGGCCCATGTTGTTTATGGTATTCCAATTGTAACAATGCTGTTTAGAAACTTCTATGATCAAATCCCAAACTCAATTTTGGAATCAGGTAGAATTGATGGTGCTTCGTATTTCACCATATTCACAAAGTTGATTCTTCCTCTATCAGTTCCTTCATTTGTAGTTGTTGGTATTTGGCAGTTCACTCAGATATGGAATGAATTCTTGTGGGCTATCTGTTTGACAAGTCAGAAGACAAATCCAATAACAGTTGGTCTATCTCAGTTGGCAGGTGGACAGGCAGTTGCTTGGAATGATTCAATGGCTGGTGCAATTATCTCAGCTATTCCTGTATTGTGTATTTACATATTCTTGGGTAAGTACTTTGTACAGGGCTTATTAGCAGGATCTGTTAAAGAATAATAGGTCCATCCTCCAAAAAATTAAAAACTCTGAAGATGTTAAAACCTTCAGAGTTTTTTACAGTCAAAATTATAAACTGTTATTTCAATAAGTCTAGAATAGATGAACCAATTGTACCTTCTGGCATTTCAACATCAAAGTTATCAGCAACAGTGTTACCAATGATTGCAAATGTATCTTGAACAGGTAGTTCTTCAGTCTCTTTCATAGAAGGAGAGTAAGCAATGAATGGAACATGCTCTCTTGTGTGATCGCTTCCTGTGTAGGTTGGATCATTGCCATGATCGGCTGTTATGATCAACAGATCATCATCATTCAATACTTTCATCATCTCACCAAGTTTTACATCGAATCTTTCAATCTCTTCTGCATAACCCTGAGGATTTCTTCTGTGACCCCAAAGAGCATCAAAATCAACAAGATTTGTGAAACAGAAACCTTCAAAATCACGTTTTGCAATATCGATTGTCTGCTCCATGCCATGTACAGAACTCTGAGATTTATTTGATTCTGTGATTCCCTCACCATCAAAAATATCTGATATCTTACCAACTGATATGACATCAAGTCCACTGTCTTTAAGAGCATTTAAAGCAGTCTTGCCGAATGGCTTCAATGCATAGTCATGACGATTGGCAGTTCTTTTGAACTCACCTTTCTTTGTTCCAAGATAAGGACGAGCAATAACTCTACCAACTTTCCATTGAGGTTGGAGTGTTAGCTCTCTTGCAATTTCACAGCATCTATAAAGTTCTTTTAGATCGAATGTCTCTTCTTGACCACAGATCTGAAGAACAGAATCAGCTGATGTATAGACAATCATGTTTCCTGTTGCAATCTCTTCTTCAGCAAGTTCATCAAGAATGATTGTACCTGAAGAGCTCTTGTTACCAATGACTTTGTGTCCTGTTCTCTTTTCAAGTTCAGCAATCAAGTCATCAGGGAAGCCTGTATCTGTGAAAGTTTGAAAAGGAGTTGTGATATGAAGTCCCATCATCTCCCAGTGACCTGTCATGGTATCCTTACCAGTACTCATCTCTTTAAGTTTGGTGTAATAACCCAAAGGCTTCTCAACAGGTTTTACCTGCTTCAACTCTGTAATATTAGCTAGACCTAATTTCTGTAGATTTGGAATGTTGAAAGTATCAACGCTCTGTGAAATATGAGCCAATGTATTTACGTCTACATCACCATATGCTGCTGCATCACTTAACTCACCAACACCCATTGAATCAACTACGATAGTGAAAATTCTTTTGTATTTCTTCATTAGATTTCTCCATTAAAATATTTGCAAAATGGCTTTCAGGATATTACTGGTATGTTTCATTTGCGGGAATCTAATCTTACAGGAGTTTCAATTATCAATCAATTGCAATGCACCAATAATCATCAATATATCTTTGGGTTGACGTGAACCATGCAATGTTTGACCTCTGGATGCAACTTCTCGATTTTGTTGTGAACAGTAACTGCAATATCATGAGCTTCATTCAAAGTTAATTCGCCATATGCTGAGATCTCAACATCTATGTATGCTTTATTACCAAACTGTCTGGTCTTCATTGTATCAATATCGATCACACCTTTTGTCTCTTTTATCTCTCTTGTTATTGTTGAGGTCAACTCAGGAGATAGGGCAGTGTCCACCATTTTATTTGTTCCATCTTTGAATATAGAGTATCCAACTTTAAGGATGAAGAAACATATAACAATGGCAGCTATTGGATCTAGAATCTCATAGCCAGCTCTTGCTCCAACTACACCAATTAAAGAACCTATTGATGAGAGAGAGTCTGATCTGTGATGCCATGCATCAGCCATCAAGATATCACTGTTGATCTTCTTTGCTCCATGACGGGTGTACCAATACATTGCTTCTTTTATGATGATGGATGTTGTAGCAGCCACAACAGTTATGATAGTTGGTGGGGTAGCAAGTAGATAGGAGCCATCTAAAATGTGTTTCACACCTTCATATCCAATACCAAGTCCGGTAAGTCCTAAAAATATAGCAAGAAGAATTGCAGCCAAACTTTCAAATCTTTCGTGGCCATACTGATGGCCTTCATCTGCTGCCTTTCCACTTATCTTGACGCCAATGATGACAATCACTGTAGAAAAAACATCTGATGCAGAATGAATTGAGTCAGAGATCAAGGCACTGCTGTGTCCGAAAAAACCAGCAAAGAATTTAAAGATAGACAGTCCAATATTGACAGCTATGCTTACAATACTAATTTTAATAGCTATTTTTTGTTCATTAAGTTTTGGCATATAATTCCTACCTTATAAAAAAACTCCACCCAGTAGTATTGGATGGAGTGTGTTGTTAAGAATCTAAATTACTTATCGCTCTTCTTTTCAGGGAAGATTGCTTTTAAATGTAATTCTTCAAGCTGATTCTGTTCTACAAATGATGGTGAATCATCCATAGGTGAGCAAGCAGCAGTATTCTTAGGGAAAGCAATTACTTCTTTAATAGAAGTTTGCTGAGCCATGATCATTACCATTCTATCAATACCAGGAGCAATTCCACCATGTGGTGGTGGTCCAAACTTGAATGCATCAAGTAAGAAACCAAATTTCTCTTGTGCTGTAGCATCATCGATATTACAGATTCTGAATATTTTCTTCTGCAATTCTACATCGTGAATACGAATGGAGCCTGAAGCACATTCATAACCATTCAATACCAAGTCATAAAGGTCACCTTTTACAGAACCTGGATCACTTTCTAGTGTATCAAGATATTGTGCCTGTGGCATACTGAACATGTGGTGTGCAGCTTCCCAGTGGTTTTCATCTTCGTTGAACTCGAATAGAGGGAAATCAATGATCCAACAGAATTCATATCCTTCTTTGATTAAATCAAGGTCCTTACCAAGTTTTGAACGAACAGCACCCATTGAAGTACAACATTTCTTCCAGTCTTCCTGTGCTATCATAAGAATCAAATCGCCTTCTTTAGCGTCAAATTCATTGATAAGTTCTTCTTCCATTCCAACGAAGAACTTTGAAACACCACCGGATAATTTATTGTCAGCTCCAACTTTAGCCCAAGCCAAACCTTTAGCACCGTAAATCTTTGCAGTATCTTGTAAAGCGTCAATGACCTTTCTTGAGAAGTTTGTACCTTCTGTTTTAGGAGCACATAGACCTTTAACAAAACCTTTGTTTTCAACAGTAGTTTTGAACATATCAAAAGAACTCTTGGTTGCAAGGTCATTTAAGTCATGGATTTCAAGACCAAATCTTAGATCTGGTTTGTCGTTACCATATGTGTTCATACTATCATGATATGTAATTCTTCTGAAATGTGCAGGTAGCTGTACATTCTGAACTTTCATGAATACTTCATTGAACATCTCTTCCATCAATTCTAGAACATCATCTCTTTTTACAAAGCTCATTTCCATATCTAGCTGTGTGAATTCTAACTGTCTATCACCTCTAGCATCTTCATCTCTGTAACAACGAGCGATTTGGAAGTATTTATCAAAACCACCGACCATCAAGATCTGTTTGTATAATTGTGGGCTTTGAGGTAATGCAAAGAATTTTCCTGGGTAGAAACGAGATGGTACTAAAAAGTCTCTAGCGCCCTCTGGTGTGCTCTTGATAAGAGTAGGTGTCTCTATTTCATAAAAATCAGTTCTGTAGAAATATTCTCTGATTGCTTTGATGAATTCATGTCTAAGTTTGATACGTTCTTGCATTCCCTGACTTCTTAAATCTAAGAAACGATATTTCAATCTTAGATCTTCATTAGGTTCTGCTTCACCATCAATCATGAAAGGAAGAGGAAGACATTTGCTTAAAATTTCAATGCTTTCAGCTTTTACCTCTACTTCACCAGTAGCCATATCTAGATTGATCATTGTATCTGGTCTTAAACGTACAACACCTGTAACAGCAATACAGAATTCCATTCTGAGTTTTGCTGCAGTTTCTTGTAGTTCTTTGGATGCGTCGTCATCTACTACGACCTGTGTAATTCCATAACGGTCGCGAAGATTGATAAAATGAAGTGCACCATGATTTCTATCACGGTGTACCCAGCCGTTTAGTACGACTTTCTTTCCTGCGTCCGCTTTAGTTAGACCACCACAAGTAGTGGTTCTCTGTGAAAAAGCTTCTTCTGCCATATTGAGTCCCTTTTTAAAGTTAATACACTTCGATATTAGCATTTACCAAAATAAATAACAATGTTTTTATTATCGAAATAGAAGGGGTACTGCAAATAATATCTCATGTGTGAGACTCAATTACTTATTTAGGTAACCCTCTATGCATCTGTTAACAAATTCTGCAGTTCCATCTCCACCTTTTTTGTCAATATTGGCTTTGAATCGATCATCACTTACATACATATATCCAAGTGATTGCAGTGCATTATTATCACAGCTGTAGTAATTATCTGTGATGAAGTTCTTGAGTTCTTCAACAAGGTAAAAAGCATCAGCTATATTTCCATCTTTCATAGCACCAAATTGTGCAAAGATAGCCATCAGAGCATCACCTGTTTCCTTTATCTCCTCATCTGTTTGACCCCTCATCTTCTCTTTGCTCTCTTTATATGCAGCACTTTTTCCCCATCTCTGCTTAACTTCCTTCTCATATGATTTGAATTCATCATTGTTGAAGGCATCTAAATCTGTTTTCATATTGTTATCTCCTATCTCTGTCTTTGCCAATTCTATTATTGAATTGATTCGGTCTCTTTTTAATTCAAGCAATTTGAGCTGGTCTTCAAGAACTTTATCTCTATCAAAATTCTCATCATCCAAAATTCTAGCAATCTCCTTCAGAGGAAAATCTAATTCCCGAAAGAAAAGAATGCTCTGCAGTCTTTTTATATCATCATCATCATACTCTCTGTAGCCATTGCATGATCGTTTTGGACTCAAAAGATTGATGCTATCGAAGTGCTGAAGTGTCTTCACACTCAATCCAACTTTCTGTGCTACCTCTTTTATTTTCATAAATCCTCCTGTTCTATAATTTCAATATAAACTATCCTGTAACGTAATGGTCAACAGATGAAATCAATTATTTGAAAAGATCAGAATGAAATATATCTCAGCGTGGAATATAAAAAGATAAAAGAAAAAATAAGAGATTGAATATATCAATAAATTTGTGATATTTCCTGAGTCCAAAATAATTAAAATCATTTATATTATATATTTATGACTTTTTGAAAGTAAAGAAATAGACCCAGTTGTCATTCTTTTGATGGAATCTATGAGAAATATTGAATTATAATTTCATAATTGTTATATCAAAATCCTTATTTCCCTTATTAGGTGTTTTTTATTGACTTATCAATATAATCAATTAAGATGTAACCTGAATTGAAATTTAATATTATATGTTTGAAAGTGCAGATTGATTTGATACTCATGCTAAATTGTCAGTAAAAATATGTTCGAGAGCTCGTTATTGAGAGCACTCCTTTTGGTGAGAACAGTTATTTGTATATTTTGATGGATTCATTCAAACAAGTCTAAATAATTTTAAATTGAAGGGGGGTATTCATGAAGTATGATATAGTCATGATTGGCCATGTTTCTAAAGACATTATGATCTATAAAGAAGATGTCAATGAATTCTTAGGTGGACCTGTAATTTATTCATCAATTGCAGCAACCAAAGCCAATAAGAAAATAAAGGTAATAACAGTTGCAAATGTTGCAGATGCAGCAGAACTTCAACCTATGATTGATAACGGTGTTGATGTAACAAGACTTGATTCAGAAAAAACAACAAGCATCAAAAATGTTTATTTTTCAGCTGACAAAGAGAAGAGAGAGGTAACTCTATTATCTCGTGCAGAGAACTTTGATTTGAAGAAAATGGAAAAATTCGATACAAGAATTGTCCATCTTGCAGGATTGTTCAGAGATGAAATTCCAGATGAGTTCATTGAATATTATTCAAAACAGGCTGCAGTTGGAATTGATGCTCAAGGTCTATTGAGAACCAGCGTTGATAATGATCTTAAATTTATAAATTGGGCAGATATTGATAAATATGCCAAATACATCACCTATCTAAAAACTGATGCAGCAGAAGCTGAAATTTTAACTGGTCTTCAAGATAGAGAGATGGCAGCAAAGGCTCTTTGCGACAGAGGCATAAAAGAAGTTATGGTAACTCATAACACTGAAGTGTTGGTATACAGTGAAGGTAAGTGCTATACAGCTCCATTCAATCCAAGCAATCTCTCTGGAAGAACTGGACGTGGTGATACAACTTTCGCAGCTTATTTATCAAAAAGACTTGATTCCTCAATTCAGGACTCAGTAGATTATGCAGCAGCTCTGTGCTCCATGAAGATGGAAAAACAGGGACCTTTCTCTGGAACTTATGAAGAGGTTATGGAAAGAGTTGCAAATCTAAGAGTGTCCAAATAGGATTAGCCTGAAAGGAAATATGGATGATTGAAAATTTAACAATTCATAGTGGTGCAAATGATACAAAACCCAATTCTAAAGAATATCTTATTGATGCTCTGTCTTGCAGATATTCTTTTATAGAGGTGGATGTCAGAGTGAGCTCGGATCATATATGCTTCCTGTCTCATGATGGTATTTTGAATGATGTTGTTCTGGACACCTTAAAATTTGAAGAATTGAAAGCTTTGGATGATGATTTTTTGACATTGGATGATGCGATCATTCTGATGAAAAAACATCAGGCCAAACTGAACATAGATATCAAAGATGACAAATACATTGATGATATAGTTGAATGTATCGAAAGAAATCATTTTGAAGATTTTTGCGTGTTTTCTGGAACACATCTGGAAGGAGCAAAAAAAATCAAGAAGATGAACAGCAAGCTGAACTTGATAGTTAATTTTGAAGAGCAGTACTACGATGATATCGAGTACTATAGAGATGAGTACATTAAATTCTCTCCTTATGGTATAAATATCAACTATTTATGGATGGAGAATCCTAAATTCCAAATGCTTGAGGATACAGAGATTCCCATCTTTACATGGACTGTTGATGATTTGAAAAGTTATGCTATATGTAAAAAAAATGATGTTCATAACATAACTACAAATCATCCATCTCTTTTTTATGAAGATTTTGTAAGATAAAATATTGCAGATTGTATGGTGAGAGGAGCAGATCTTGGGATCTGCTCCTCTTCTTTACATCTGAATTATAAATGAGACAGCTCGGCAATCTTAGGACTGACGAGCTGTCTCTATTCATCATTCATTTCAAGCCTTGCAATTATATTGTGAAGCTCTCAGCAGTGTTCTTCTTTATCTTCCTTGATGCAAGCTTCTTGCCCCAGGTGATCTTCAATTCAAAATCTTCTGTGCTCTTGATTTCAAGTGATAACTTTCCATCCTTAACGCCTTTGCTTTTCAGTGACAGTACATTTTGACCAAATGGGAAGTTTGAGATACCAAATCCCTCATCCAAGTTTACATTCCAATTTACAGTGTTGTTTGCTCTATCACAGGTGATACCAAAGATAGATTCAATCAATACAGATACTGGAATGAGGCCTGTCCATCCAATGAAGTCTTCTCTTGCAAACAGACCAGGCTCAGCTTTTGTAGGGGAGTAGTATTCAAAGAAGGTGTTTGTTTTTGTAAATACAGTTTCAACTTCAGATAGACATTTCTTTGAGATATCAAAAGCTTCTTTCATGTATCCTTTCTTTATCAGGCCATTTATGACCATGTAGGTCATTGGAGCCCAGATTCCACCTTGCCAGTAGCAACCATCATCTTTGAAATTGTCATCAGATTTAGGGATTGATGGGATCATCAACTTATCGTAGAACTCACCACCTCTGCTCAATTTGCTGACAACCTTATCAAGTTGCTCTTTGTTCAATAGGTCTGTGTGCAGAATCCAGAAAGCTCCAATGTGCATTGTCTTGATTCTGTTTCCATCTTTATCAACATCAAAGAGAAATCCTCTCTCTTCATCCCACATGTTGTTCATGATATATTCGCCAAGACGTTTCTTCTCATCGTTTATATCAAGAATCTCCTGCCATCTCTCAAGTTCATAACCGAAATCTATAAGAAGAGATGCATTTATATACTGCTGCAATGTGGCATCAACCCAACTCATGAATCCATGAGAGTAGCTTATGTGATATTTAGAATCAACTCTAGGTACATTGTCCATTCCAGAACCCCAACCAGTTGTCCAATAGGAACCATCTTTCCAGGTTCTGTTTTTATTCAACCATTGATGGAAGGCAACAAGAGGAGAGAATATATCATTCAATCTGCTTTTATCGCCGAAGGATCTGTAGTACTCATCCTCTGAATAGGAGAATATGTTTGGACCTGTGCTGACTGGATCATATCTGTGGAATTCATCTTTTCCTGTATCATCAATCTCACGACAGATGAATCCGTCAGGATGCTGCTTGCTGTAGAAGTTGTTGAGAGTGTTTTGGAAAGGGAAGACTGATGTTCCATATTTTGCGAACATTGTGATGAAACAGGAATCCCACATGAATATGTTTTTGTTGTAGGCTGTATCAATGTAAGCAGATGGGAAGTTGCTCTCTTCCTTTGGTAGATATATGTGCTCAAATGCCAGTTCCCATACTCTGCTGTACATCTTCTCTATGTTCTCATGCTTGTCCCATCTAACAATAGGCAATTCATTCTTTATGTCCTCATATTTAGGAACCCTGACCTTTCTGTCAAAATGCTGTGATTTGAAAATATTCTCACTTACGAAAACATTACCTACATATGTAGGTTTGTAACCATCTTTTGTAAAATTTGCCATTCTCTACCTCTCAAGAATTGTTGATTGTATTATCTGTGAAATGAAGACCTCATCTTCACTGTTTGTGATGTTGTTGATAAGCAGCTTTGCTGCAGTTCTTCCCATCTTTGTAAGATGAGGATCAATGTAAGTGATGTGGTCAGTATAAGGAGGAACAGGTTTGTTCAATTCATTCTGCAAGCAAATTTTAACTTTTGATATATCCATATTTAAAGAAATCATGGCTTTGATGAAGATGTTGAGTATTCTGTTGTTCAATGCAAAGAAAGCATCAAACTCTCCTGCAGCTAGAATCTCTTTCTTCAATGTCTCAAACTCCTGCTTGTAATGATTCTCATCCATAGGATAGTGAGAGTCATTTATACTTATGATTTGAGAGTATTTGAAATCTACATTGTTGTAGGTGTAGGCATTGACGACACCTTGAATTCTTTCATGAATTGAATAGCAAAGAAGACCTCCGCCAATCAATATGTTGGTGTGTCCCTCGTTCAATAAAGAGTTAACAAGCTTGAAAGAGCTTGTTTTGTGGTCAGTTTTAATTATGTTGGAGTTGATGCCAGATAACTGCTGATCTATCAGAACATAGTTGATGTTCTTCTCCATGAAGAAATCAATTATCTTTCTGTTGTTCTTTTCAAAATTGGTCTCGATTGCTGGAATCAGAATGACTCCATCTACGGTTGAAAAATCTTGATTCTGAAGAAAGCTCTGTATCTTATCTGAATTACGATTTGAATTGCAGATTATGGTCTTGTATCCATAACTGTCCAATTGATCCTCTATTCCTTTCAATAGGTTTGAATCATAGTGGGAAGTTATGTCACCAAGAATTACAAGTATGTATTTGTTGTTGGTCAGAAATTTGGATTTGATGAACATTCCTTTTCTTCCTGGCTTTGAGAATATGTAACCTTCTTTCTCCAATTCATTAAGCACTCTTATGATTGTGATTCTGCTTGTGTTGTACATGCTCTGGAGCTTTGATTGTGAAGGAAGTTTTTCGTTTGCAGTCAAAGTACTGCTGTTGATTTCCTTTATTATGTCCGATTTTATCTGTAAATATTTATATTCCATAATTTTGACCTTCTGTAAGATAATTGTTATATCAATTATTTATATAGCATAAACACTCTGCCGTCAACTAAAAAGTGCATTTATAGGTAATTAATATCAAAAAGCAACAATTCTGAAAAAAAAGATGAGAAATTTCTTGACATATCGGAGAATTGAACTAGTATGTAGATACATTTTCAAGTTAATAGTATGTATATTATATATTATTGATATATCAAAAAAGGAGGAAGGGCTTGATTATTAAAAGAAAAAATCAATCACTTGTTTGGTATTCTTTCTTATTACCAACACTTATAGCGTTAGTTTTATTCATGGTATATCCAATTTTAGAAGCCTTCAGGCTAAGTTTCTTTAAATCGAACGGAACAATAGAGAGTTTTGTGGGACTGAGGAATTATATAATTGTTCTGACCAGTAAGACATTTTGGTTGGCAGTTTATTCAACATTCTATTTAGGTTTCTTCAAACTGTTGATCTCTATTCCATTGGGTTTTGTAATCGCATATTTTATAAATGAACTGAAAGGATTCGCACAGACATTCTTTAAGATTGTTTATTTCATTCCTTACGTTACATCAGTTGTTGCTGCTGGTATGATTTTTATATATGTTCTGCATCCAGAGCAGGGTCTATTGAATGCCTTCCTAGGCATCTTCAACATAAAACCTATTGAATATCTATCTCATCCAAATTCTGCAAGATGGGGAACCATCTTATTGATGGTTTGGCACTGGTTAGGTTTTGTTATCATCATCTTCATTGCAAATCTTCAAACAATATCCACAGATATATATGAAGCAGGTACTATCGATGGTACCAATAGATTCCAGAGTTTCTTATTCATTACAGTACCACTCATGAAGAATACCTTTGTTTTCTTGATGATCTTGGGAACAATTGAGAGCCTCAAGACATTTACAGAACCATATATTCTTGGTAGAGCCAATGGTTCACCAGCTGGAGCACTCAATACAATGACTGCATTCATTTACAATCGTGGTTTCATGGGAAGTGAGTTTGGTGTTGCATCAGCTGCCGCTTATGTTCAATTCGCTTTGATATTTATCATAACAATCATAAATATTCGCTCATCAAAAATGAAATTATAAAAGGAACAAATAATGAAAAGAAAAAATAAAACTTTTAATTTAGTTGCAGTAATAGTGCTGTTAGCTTTTTCAGTAGCATTGATCGCTCCTTTTGTATGGATGTTGAGCGTGAGTTTTGAAAGATATGCAAACTTACAGCCACCATTTCCTCCAAGATTGATACCTCAAGAGATATCACTGTTCAACTACAGATTGGTTGTTGAAAATGGAACACTGTTCAAAGCATATGGCAATTCATTTGTAATCGCATTCTTCTCAGTAGGTTTGACTTTATTTACTTCCTTACTTGGTGGATACGCTTTCTCAAAAGGTGATTTTTACGGAAAGAAAGCATTATTCTTCATAGTTCTATCAACTATGATGGTTCCTCTGGAAAGTAGATTGATTCCAATGTACATGATGTTCAGTTCTTGGAATATGGCAAATACATTCTTGCCTCTTATTCTGACAATGCCTCAGCTTGGATTCTCCATTCTGTTGGTAAAGCAGTATTTCGACAATCTACCAAACTCTTTGAGAGAGGCTGCATGGATTGATGGTGCTACAGAGCACAAGATCTTTTATTCAATCTTCCTTCCTCTATGCGGACCGATGGTAGCAACACTTGTTATCCTTGTATTCATGGGTTCTTGGAATGATTTCTTATGGCCTTTGGTAGTTTTGACCAGTCAAAAACTGCAGACAATTCCAATTTATCTATCAAAATTCTCCTTGGAGGATGGAACAGCTTATGCAGGTCTATCAATGGCATTATCTGCAGCAAGTATTGTCCCTGTTATCTTGGTATTCTTAGTATTTCAAAAGTATATCATCCAAAGTGTTGCAATGAGCGGCATCAAAGGTGAGTAGGAGGTTTATATGAAAAAGTTATTATTAACTTTATTGGTATTATCTATGATGGTATCAGTTCCGGTTTTTTCTTCTGGTAATTCTGAAGAATCATCACAAAAGGTTGTGGAAAAAACTCCATTGAGAGTTCAATTCATTGGTTCTTTTAAAGAACAAGACACTACAGATCCAATCAGTGGTAAGAAGATTGCAGGTGTTCACTATTTAAAAGAGGAATTTGAAAAATTACATCCAGATGTAGACGTACAGTTCATTTTGATGGGATGGGACAGTTACACTCAGAAAACCATTGCTATGTTGCAGAACAATGATGCTGATGTATATCAGGTACCTGGAATTGCATCAATTGCAGGAATGGGGCTTTTAGAGCCACTGTCTCCTTATATTGAAAAAGATAACTTTGATCTATCAGTTTATATCGACAACCAAGTAAAAGGTTGGGAAGCAATCGGTCCTAACGATGATGATTTGAGCACATATGGTCTTCCTTTCATTGGTGATACTCGTTATATCTCCTATGATAAGAAATTATTTGATGATTGGGGTGTTGAATATCTTTCAGACTACCCAACATTGGAAGAAATTGAAACTAAAGCAGCTGCTATGACTGGCATCAACCCTAAAACTGGTGAACAGAACTATGGTTTGAGAATGTTTGGTGGTAGTTACTTAGCTGATACAGCTATGAATATCAGTGAAGGTCTTGGTAATACTTGGGGAACTGGTTTCTCTTGGGATGATATGACTGTGAACTTCAATACTGATGAGATGGTTGAAGCTGTAACTTGGATGAAAGAAAATCTAAAATACTGTCCTCCAGGAAACGTTTCAAGACAGGGTGATGAAAAACTTTATACTCCAGCTAACAACATTGCTATTAACTTACGTGATGATCCAAAGAGTCTATCAAAGATTGAAGCTCTAGGTTGGGGCGATAGAATTGGTATTGCACACCTATTCGTGAACCCTAAATACAAAATGGGTAACATGTTTGCTGGTTCTCCTTGTGCTATTGGTGTCTCTTCTGAAGTTAAAGATGCTGCTTGGGAATGGGTTAAGTTCTCATCAAGCGAAACTTTCCAAAGATATTTCTGGGAAGAATACAGATCTTTACCAACAATCGAAAAAGCTCTTAGCTGGGATTCAATCAACGTAATTCCTCAGATTTCTGATGTATTGAAAACAATGGAAGTACTTTGGGTACCACGTTATCCTTACAGAGCAAGTGAACCAAGATCAATTTTCGCAGTTCAAGTAGAGAAAGCTTTATTGGGTGAACAAACACCTCAAGAAGCTATGGATCAAGCTCAAGCTGATACTGATGCTTGGATTTTACAACAGAGATAATTTTAAACACAATCTACCTACAATCGTAGGTAGGTTGTAAGAAGTAATTTAAATCAAAATCTGCCTATTTCAGTAGGCAGATTCTATAGGGAATTTTGAATGCATTTATACGTCATAAGACATGCTGATCCAAGTTACAACCCAGACGGTTTGACTGAAAATGGATACAAGGAAAGCGAAGCTTTAGCTCTAAAATTGAAAGAAGTTGGAGTTAATAAAATTTTTAGTTCAAATATGGTCAGAGCAAAATTAACAGCAGCACCAACTGCCAAACTATTGAATTTGGATATAAATATCAATAAATGGTTGATGGAACCTGAAGAGCTCAAGATTGTTCAAGATGGAAAAGAATACTGTATTTGGGACACATATGGTGAGACAGTTCGCCAATCTGATAAGATGCCTACAGCTGATACATGGACAGAGAATTTTCCTTTTGATAACCCAAGGGTGATAGCTAGTTGGGATAAATTCACAGCTCAATGTGATGAATTCATGCTATCTCTTGGTTACAAGAGAGTTAATGGTAGATTTGAAGTTATTGAGAAGAATGAGGATAGAATTGCAATCTTCACACATAATGGTACATGTCTATACTTCATATCATATCTACTTGGAATTCCTCTACCACTTGTATTCTGTGGTTTCTACAGCTGGCCATCTTCTGTAACTGATATTTATTTTGATCAACGATCTGATAAATGGGCAGTTCCAAGAGCTCTGTGTGTTGCTGATACATCACATCTCTCTGCTAAGAACCTAAAACCACAGGCTAGAGGAATGGGCGATTATTGTCCTGAATTCTATTAAACTCAGCAATCAATAAACAAACAATGATAAAAATGAAATGAGCTGTGAGATCAGATATCCTGATATTCAGCTCATATCTTTTGAATATAAAAACCACTTAATCCTGCTGCAGATTGAGTGGTATTTCTTTGTGCTACATTCTTCATCAATAGTCTAAAGTGAAGCCCAATGTGATCAAACTTCGATAGGAACCTGCGATATAAGAGGAGTCTTCGGGTGTCACATTCACTCTGAATGTTGCAACTGTATCCTCAACGAATGTGTACTTACCTTCAGGCAGTGATATATCAAAAGATTTATGAGAGTCTGTGTATTGAGAACCACTTGCAAACTCATATTTTTCGATTGGGTAAACAACAAGAGTTGGAGTTGGTCCGACATCCAAAATCTCTGTGGTGGCCTCTCCATCAGTGCCTGTTTTGTACAGATAGAAATCTCCAATCTGTATATCACAAGTCAAAGTCATTGCCTGTGTGGTATCGTATGGAGAGATCAAAATCTTGAAGAGTTGAGTGCTCTGAGTGTATGTTTTTGAGAAATCAAAGGCATCAATCTCATCATCATCTTCAATGTATTGAGAGTCGTATTTCAAGCTCACTGTGGGCTCAACTGTAGGAAGAGCTCCATGCATGTAGAAATCAAGAGACCTGCTCTCTGCTGCAAATACAGATGCCGTTGCTATTATAAGTATCGTTATTGATGTAATTAGTTTCTTCATATTTTTTTTCCGTTTTTTTCATTCTGAATCGAAAGGCCCTCTATGTCAACACAAATCCAAAGTGCCAGAACTTATAGTGATGAATATCAGAATGATTGAATATCAGCATTTTAAGAGAGATTTTCTTATATTTGGTCTAAATAATGGACTGAAATTTTAGAGTGAATTAAATCTGAAGATAAAAAAAATCCCACATACTTGCAGGATTTTTGAATATATATCATAAATTAATAGTCTATATCAATGTCACCAGAGATGCTCTGGAATGTATATCTCTCATCACCAGAGGTGTAGGGAGATTCAACCTCGCTATCATCAATTTCAATATCACCAGATACTGTATTGATCTTCAATCCAGCATCTTCAGCAAGTTCAACTGAGATATCTCCAGATGTGGTATTAACCTTGTAAGTGCCTGATACTTTTGAATCAATAACCACAACATCACCAGAAACTGAATTTATTTTGCAGTTCTCACTCTCAATTTTATTTACTGAAATATCACCGGAGGTTGAGTTCAACTCAACATCTGAGTTGCTGAATATATCAGTGTTCATTATGTCTCCATTGATTGTTTCAATTTTAACACTGTCTGCATTGATATCTAGGAAATTTACATCTCCACTTACTGATTCAGTTACAAACTGCTTTGCATTCAATTTGGAGTATGAATTTATATCACCGGATGTTGTTTTCAAGCTGATGTTACTGAGATCTTCACTTGGAAGATACAGATTGATTGAAGAAGAATCATCTTCAAAATCAAAGCTCAAGAAAAACACCTTTCTAAGACTTTCCTTTGCAGTGGTCACGCCATCGTTGCTTTTGACATCTAATTGGCCATTGCCTTTCGTTGAGTAAATAATCTTTGCAGATGAAAGTGAATCATCGACCCATATATTGATGTTGCTTGTAGCATCAATGCTTATCTCTTGAGATATCTGTAAACTATCAAAAGTTGTCTTTTGAGTCTTGGCACTCTTGTTTGCTACTATTGCAACAAACAATATTGCCAATACACTTATCATGAAAATTTTATTTGCTTTTGTGTCTTTAAACATTATTTTTCGTGGAACCTCTTATCCCAGTCGCGTTCTTTGTCGAACATGCTGCTTTCCATATCTTCCACTTTATGTTTCAAGTCCTCATATTTCTTTTTCAATTCTTCATTTGATTCATCACTTTCGTCTTCGAAAGGGGAGCTGCTTCGGTATGAAGATTTGTAAAAGCTGTCAGCGCCTTCATATGGTGGAATGATCAGAGCTAAAATTAAGTAGATAATAGCACCAGGAAAGAAACCTGTAAACAATACCACCAGGAATATGATCAATTGGAATTTCTGTACATCCAAATCCGCCCAAATAGCTATTCCAGAGCAAACTCCGAAAATTTTAGCTGAATTTTTATATCTTCTGATTTCTCTTATATTTCTATTCATTTTTTTTATCTTCTTCACTTTTCATTATGGTCTCTAAGTTATTGATTCTTGTCATCAAGTCATCAATACCTTTTTTTAGATCTGCTCTTTCTTTATTGCGTCCTTTGATCTCTTCATCAACGAACCCTTTTTCGAAAGTGGTTTGATCATCCTCTTCCTTGTGCTTCTTATGGCCCCTCTTTCTTTTACTGAAATTAGAGCTATAAGTACCTGATTTGTAGCCGCGTTTCATCTCTTCCATACGAAGAGCTGCTTCTATTTTCTGTCTTTCTCTTTTTGTTGAATCATCAAGGAATGCATCTATTATTAAAAAAGAAAAAACTATACCTACTATCAAAACACCAGTCATATTATTAGTTCTCCAATTTTTTCTTCAACTCATCAAGTTCTCTCTCAATATCACTCATGCCTTCCATTCTTGCAAATTTCTGCTCGAGAGTTTCTTCTGTTGTGTCTTTATTGAGATCATTCATTGAAGCCATTCTATCGATCTTTTCATTTATATCATCAAAGGAATATTTATCAGCATTGTGAAGAGCTTCCTGTGCCTTTCTTTCTTCTTCAACATGTTTGGCTCTTTCTTGAATAGCTTTGTGTTTTGCTTTAGTAGCTTTCAACTTCTCTTCAAGTTTGTTGATGTCGTCCTTGCTTTCTTTGATGTACTCACCAATATTTACCAGTTCGTTCTCTTTTTTATTGAGATCGCTGATACAATTTTTCTTTTCTATCAGTGCTTCTTTGGCAAGGTCATCCTTACCATTGCTTATTGCCAATACAGCTCTGCTTTCCCAACGGTTTATAGAAGATTTTAATTCATCAGCTTTTTTGATAATTCTCTTTTCCTCTGCCATTTTAGCAGCGCATGCAGTCTTTGATTCAATGATGGTGTCTTCCATCTCTTTGATCATAAGTCTGATCATCTTTTCAGGATCTTCAGCTTTATCTAAAAGTGAGTTTATATTTGAATTAACAATATCCATTACTCTTGAAAATACGTTCATATAGTCACCTCGTTAATTTATTTTTTGTAATACATTAACTATAATGCAAAGATAATGCCAAGAATAATCAAAATCAATATAATTTGTAAAATAGTTTTTTAACTTTATGTCGGTTAACAATTTAACCTTATTAGATTTTTGTGCATTGTATCAAGTGGTATATACTCAGGAAACAAAAATAAATAAAAAAGTTGGTATTTTTGCTAATTAATGGTAATATTTACCAAGAGAGGCCATATAGATGGAAGATAGAGAAAATGTAACACCTATTGGTGAAAGTGAGATATTTCTTAAATTCAATGACAAACTCAGTGAGGCTGCTAAAGTCGATAGGAGTATCCTTCTCATCGGTGAGAGAGGTACTGGTAAGGAATTAGCTGCAAGGAAATTGCATTATTTATCAAAGAGATGGGAGCAACCACTCATAACTGTGAACTGTGCTGCACTTCCTCCATCATTAATTGAAACGGAATTATTTGGACATGAAAAAGGTGCATTCACAGGTGCCAATGTATCCAGGAAAGGAAGATTTGAAGAGGCCAATGGTGGAACCTTATTTCTAGATGAGATAGGCTTGATCCCTCTTGAAGTTCAAGTGAAGATATTGCGTGTTGTTGAGTATGGTTCATTCTCAAAAGTTGGATCTTCTGAAGATATCAATGTTGATGTAAGAATAATTGGAGCAACAAATGCAGATATGAAGCAGCTTGTGAAGGAAGGTAAGTTCAAAGAGGATCTTCTAGATCGCCTATCTTTCGAAGTCCTGTTCTTACCACCACTCAGAACAAGAGGTGAGGACATAATGATTCTTGCTATGCACTTCGCATCCAGAATGGCTGCCGAGTGTGGCAGAGAGACCTTCCCATCCTTCTCAGATGAGGTGGTGGAGCAGCTTGTTAACTACAGATGGCCCGGTAATATAAGAGAGTTAAAGAACGTTGTGGAGAGGGCAGTATATCGCTCACAGACAGATGAGATATGTGAGATAGAGTTGGATCCTTTCCAAAATCCTTTCGAGATAGATGATGAGATGGAAGAAGTTGATGATGATGAGCAATCTGAATCAAATGAAGATGGAGATATCAGAGCTATTGAAGAGGAAGATCTTGCGAATTTCAACGAAAATAGAAAGAACTTTGAAATTGAGTATCTAAAGAAAGCACTCGAGATTGGAAACAACAGTCAAAGAGAGGCAGCTATGTTGCTTGGTCTCTCCTATGATCAGCTTAGAGGTCTCTACAGAAAATATAAAAAGTTTCTATAAATAAAACTTGCTACCGAATTCACATTCAGTAGCAAGAAATTTAGAGAGTTTATATTTGCTTATTATTTTTCTGCTGGGATAAATATTGCAATCAAAAGATAGATTATAGCAATTGGTGCAAACTTTGAGAAAACCAGTGCTAGAATTGCCAACAATCTTACAATTTTAACATCAATCGAAAAATAATTACTTATTCCTTTACATACCCCAAATATCATTCCATGTTTTGATCTTCTGAAGCGTCTTCTAGGGCTGTCATCCATCTCATAATCTCCATAATAGTCCATTAGTTATTTCCTTTGAACTTGATCTCTGAATCTTCAACCTTACCATCATCAGTGCTTGGCTCCATTGATTTCTTCAACTCTTCAAGTTCCTTATCAATTTCAGCTTTCATTTCCATGTTTTCAAATTCGTCATTCAAATCCTGCTGTTTGATGTTGTTTTCTTCTTCCATCTGTTCAATTTTAGCTTCTAGGTCATTGAAACGTTTTTCAATCTCATCACCATTTGCTTCTTTTAGAGTTTCTTTAACAGCTTGTTTTGATTTAGCATGATTTGCTCTGTTTACCAAAGAAGCTTTCTTCTCTTTGATCTCACGAAGCTTTTCAGTTAATTCCTGCAATGATTCGTCTTCACTCATCAAGATGCTATCGATAGAGATAACTCTTTCTTTCATCTGTTTGATCTGACTCTTTACTTCTTTCTGCTCTGCAAGAGCTTCTTTAGCCAAATCATCACGACCGTTTTGTACAGCCATCTTAGCTCTATCCAACCATCTCTGTTCTTTCTTGATTGCATCTTCGATGTCTTTTTCTAAAGATTTCTTTTCAGCTTTTCTTGATCTCATGCTTCTTTTGACTTTGTCTAGAGTGTTTTCAAGATCACTGATCATCAAAGAAATAATTTTCTCTGGGTTTTCGATTTTGTCCAATGTGCTGTTTACGTTTGAGTTGATAATGTTTTTGATTCTGTTTAATGTTTTCATTTCTGTATCCTTCACCATATTTTGTGGTAATTTAAATTTTTGTATTACATCATCTCTATTGCACGAAGTGTGCCAACTTCTCAAAACAAGCTATTTTCTCTATATCTGCTTATAATATGATAAGCATTTGTAAAAAAGTAAAGCCAAAAATGGTAAAAAAACCCTTTTAAAAATACCATATGGTAAAAAATACCATTGCGTTTATATTGTAAAACGTATATTTAATACTTTTAAAAGATGACTCTGTAATATAGTATGTAGATAGAGTATTTTTAGGAGATATAAAGATTATGGGAACATTATATATGGTTGCAACACCTATTGGAAATTTGCAAGATATTACATTGAGAGCTTTAGATATATTGAAGAGTGTTGATATCATTGCATGTGAGGATACACGTCATACCCAGAAGTTATTGAATAACTTTGAAATCAAGAAAAGATTGATTGCAACTCATTCCTATAATGAAGCAGCTTCTGCTAAGGGAATTGTAGATTTGTTGGATTCTGGTAACAACATAGCATTCTGTTCAGATGCAGGAACTCCAGGAGTCAGTGATCCAGGTGCTCGTCTTGCAAATATCGTAAGAAAAGCAGGATTTGATGTGGTACCTCTCCCTGGTGCCAATGCTGCAACCACACTCATAAGTGCTGCAGGATATGTTGGAAAGACTTTCACATTTGAAGGTTTCCTATCTCCTAAAAGTGGCAGAAGAAAGAAACGTCTTGAGGTTCTTCTTGAAAGAGATGAGGCCTTCATTATATATGAATCTCCATTCAGAGTTCTGAAGACTCTCAAAGAGATATCTGGTATTGCTGGAGACAGAATAGTTGTTGTTGGCAGAGAGCTGACAAAGCAATATGAAGAGATAATCAGAGGAACTGCAGATGAGTTGGTTGAGAACTTTGAAAGCAGACAGAGCATAAAGGGCGAGTTTGCTATATGTGTCTGCCCAATTGCAGCTGGAATTGATAAAGACAGTGAGGAAGATGGCAAGTAATGATCACAGTCAAAAAGATATACACACTGAAACCAAGAACACAGGTCAGAAAGGTTTCAACATTATTTTATGAAGCTGCAAGAAACAATCTATCAAAAGAAGAGAGTGATATTGAGTATTTGAAAGATGTTTTCAATGTCCTCTATGGAGATGCTGCAAAATCTGTCATTGATGAAGAGAACTATGCAAGAATAGATAGGTTCAAATTGAAACTTGAAATGGGAGCAACTGATAGAATTCTTTATGAAGATATATCTCAGATGCTTCTTGCTGTTCTTGGTTCAGAGCCTTCTGATTGGGATTTTGTTACAGAACATGGAGAGCTTGATGGAGACAGACGTACAATCCTTCACCACTCCCTTATTCTTGATAGACTAAGATCACCTTTCAATGTGGGATCTGTTTTCAGATCTTCTGATTCCTTTGGTGTTGATAAAATTACAGTTGTTGAGGGCACAGCCTCTCCAACTCATAAAAGATCAATTCGTACCTCACGAGGTACAACTGAGACTGTTGATTACACTGAAATGAGTGAGGATGATCTTATTGAGGAGCTCAAAAAAACAAAGAGACCTATATTTGCTCTGGAACTTGGAGGAAAAAACATAAATGAATTTGATTTTCCATCCGATGGCATCGCAGTTATAGGCTCTGAAGAGTTTGGTGTAAGTGACGCTCTTTTAAAACTATGTGATTCATCACTTGGTAGAGTATCGATACCCCTTGCAGGAAGCAAAGGGTCGATAAATGTAAGCGTTGCAACAGGAATAATGCTGCAGGCTTGGTTTGCTAACGAGACTGAAGAGAGATCATTTTAAATAGCTCTTTCAAACTATCATCAACTTCTCTATTCAATGTTCCAATAGGGAAGTTTCCTTTTTTACCTCTCTCACCAATACTTCTACCAGTCAATATTTGCATTCCTTCATCAATTGTTGATACAGGGTATATGTGGAATTTGCCTTCTTTTATTGCATTCTCAACTTCAGGTTCCAATATCAAATTTTTCACATTCTGAATTGGAATTATTACACCCTGACGACCTGTCAGTCCAAGATGATTGCAAACTTTGAAGAATCCCTGAATCTTCTCATTGATTCCTCCAACAGGCTGTATTATACCAAGTTGGTTTACAGAACCTGTTACAGCAATCTCCTGTCTGATTGGAATCTCAGCAATGGCAGAGAGCAGTGCGTATAGTTCAGAAGAAGAAGCACTGTCTCCATCAACTTCAGCATAAGACTGCTCAAAAGCAATTCCTGCATAAATTGATAGAGGGAATGTTCTTGCATAATGCTTTCTGAGATATCCCTCAAGAATAAGAAGTCCCTTATCATGAATCTCACCTGAAAGACCTGCTTCATGCTCGATATTTACAATACCCTCAGAACCAGGTGCAACAGCAGCTGTTATTACGGTTGGAATACCGAAAGAGGTGTTTCCTCTGTCCATGATTGCAAGACCATTTACAACACCAACTCTAGCACCTTTGAGAGATATAAGCATCTCACCACGTTCTATTTCCTGGGTTATCTTGCTTTCAATCAATGATGATGTGTAGTTTCTTTCTGCAAGAGTTCTATCAATAATTTTGGTATCTATCTCATCTTTTCCAAGATGATGAGCCCACCAGTTTGCTTCAACCAATAGATCAGTAAGTTGAGAGAATTGAGTTGTAAGCTCATTTCTGTGCTCACAGAACCATGAGCTGTGTCTTATTATTCTCTTCTTTCCTTCCTCTGTAAGTTTGAGAAGACTGTTAGATTCAATGAATCTATCCAAATAAGCGAGAGTCAGACCAACATTTGACTCTGTCTTCTCCATTGAGTAATCAAACTGAGCTGAAATTTTGAAGTGCTTCAAAAACTGATCATCTTTATCGCTTAGAAGAGAGTAGACCTCTTCAGAACCTATCATAACAATCTTTATAGGAAGATGTGGAATGTCGGCTCTAATGTTTCTTTCTTTAAGTATTCCCTTTGATGTGAACTTTCTGTCCTTCAAAGTGAGCTTGTTTGAATCAAGATAACGCTTCAAAGCTTCCCAAAGTCCATCTTCATGAAGCATCTGCTCTGCATATAGCACAAGAATACCACCGGAAGCCTCCAAAATTGATCCGGCTTTTATTCTTTGATATGGAAGAAGATTTGCATCTTTATCTGCATTCACACCACCAAAAAGGGTTGTGAATGATGGATTGTTTTCAACTATGAAAGGTCTCTTTTTTGTAAATTGATGATCAATTAGAACATTCACACCATAGCGCTGTATGATTGCAGGTGTGAGATTGTCTAAATTATGAAGTATATCTTTTTTTATAAAACTCAGATGAGTTGAGATATCAATATCATTGAAAGAATTGTCTATCTCATCTAGCTTGTTGAAAAGCTCATCAGAATTTAAAGGCAAGTTATTATCAACCATCTTTGTTAGATAGGTTGTGAAATTGTCTACAGCTCTTTTGTATTGATGTGCAGTGCCTTTTTCTAATATCAATACTTTAGGATTATCTGCATTTGTAAAATTGTGCAGGTAAGCTATATCCTTGATCTGGGATATGTCCTCTGCTTTTTTACTGGCAACGGATTTAACCGCTGATAATTTACCTGTTCCACTGTCACCAGAAACAAATACATTGTAACCCCATCTCTCCACATTTAAGCCCATTTCCAAAGCTTTCATAGCTCTAGGCTGACCAATGATTAGACCCTTTTGTAATTCAGGGATTGTAGATGGAATTGAATCAACACTGAAAGATGCATCACTCCAGCTCAATTCTTTAATTTTAATATTGTTATCACTCATGTTTGAAATATAGATAGGTGGTAAAATACTGTCAACTCTAGTATAATGTTTTTTATGAAACTAGACACTTTAATTAAATCTTTAGACGAATTTCTTGATATAAAGAGCTTTGAGGATTTGGACATTTCCTTAAATGGATTGCAGGTTGGTGGTTTTGATAAAGAAATCAATAACATTGCTTTTGCTGTGGATGCAAGTCAAAAAACAATTGAGAATGCAATATTTGAAAAGCATGCAGATCTTTTGATTGTTCATCATGGTCTGTTTTGGGGGAAACCTCTTGCTATAACAGGTGCACACAAGAAGAAGGTTCAGACTCTTTTAGATAATGAATTGAATCTATATGCAGCACATCTTCCATTGGATGCAAATATGGAATGTGGTCACAATGCAACAATGGCAAGTCGACTGAAATTAGAAAATGTTGAACCAGCTTTTCTCTATCATGGAAAACCTGTTGGAGTTGTTGGCACACTGAAAGAGCCTCTGGATATCCATCAGATATCTGAAATATTAAAATTCACAAATCCAATATTCTTAGATTTCAATGAAGGTCCCATCAATAAGATTGGTATAGTCAGTGGTGAGGGTGCTCATGATGTTCGCGAGGCCAAAAAGATTGGTTGTGATCTTCTTATAACAGGAGAGCCAAGACACAGTGAGTACATCTGGTGCGAGGAAGAGAAGATCTCCATGTTATGTGGTGGACACTATGAAACAGAGGTGTTTGGAATGGTTGAACTTGCATCCATACTTGTAAAGCACTTTGATATTGCTATAAGCTTTATAAAAAATCCAACTGGATTATAGGGGACTGTTTTGAAAAGATACAAACCATTGCTTCTGTCTTTAGCAATTATTGTGATAGACCAGATATCAAAAACATGGATAGTCAATCATATTGAAGAGAATACCATTGGTTATTCTTTTTTCGGTGGATTCCTGGATATCATACATGTAACAAACAATGCTGTAGCATTTTCAATGGGGCAGGGCCTATCATTGAACATCAGAGCTGTTTTATTTATATTGATTCCAATTATTGTTTTGGCTTACATAGCCAAGGTGATAGTGAGCAAGAAGCGACCAGTAGAATTATCAAACTTTCAGGTTTGGGTTTTGGCTGGTTTCTTAGGTGGTGGCGCAGGTAATCTGTTTGACCGAATTTTTAGACATTTTGAAGTTGTGGACTTTATGAGCAATAGAGTTTATGGCTTATTTGGTCTTGAGAGATGGCCAACGTGGAATTTTGCCGATGCAACAGTGGTTATCTGTGGTATATTGATGTTTATCAGTATCATAGATGAAGAGATAAAAACGAAAAAAAATAAGGAAATAGATCATGAGTAAAACAACAAACTCAATTGTATTTATATTGTTAGCGACAGTTGTGAACATCGTATTGATGATTGCGCTGTTCTTTGTATGTATTTTTATAGGAAGTCAACTTTTTGACTTGAACGATGTAAATAGTAACTTGGGACCAATTGTACTTGGTGGTTCTGTTATAATTGCTATGGGTGGAACACTATTCATTTATTCTAAGATGATGAAATGGGCAACTGTTAAATTCAAATTAGATGAAAAGTTATCACCATTATTCAAAAGAAAAAGAAAGTAAACAAAATGAAAAAGTCAGATGTAAATACATACAGTAATTTAAGCTGGTACCCATTCAGCGAGGATCCATTACTTGAACCAAAATGGTACAAGCCTCGTCTGTGTGACCCTGCCTTTTTATTGCCTGAAAATTCACCTGACAATAACTGGCACATCTTTGCCCACAACTGGATTGGTATTCAGCACTTTGTTTCAGATAATGGACTTGATTGGACAGAGAAGAAGATGATTGAACTGAGAGGTCACTCTCCCTTCATCTTCCATTCTAAGGGTGTGTGGTATTTGATCTATGAAAAACATGATTCATCTCCATCATCCTTGAGCTTCAAAGAATTCAGAGAGAACAGGACTGTTAAGGTCACATCCAGTAGAATTGAAATATGCTCAACTACAGATATGGAGTTCTTCAGCAAGCCAACTGTTCTTCTGGAGAGCAGTGATATTCCTTTTGCAAAAACTGAATTGAAGATGCCTCGTCTTTCAAGACCACAGATGTTCTATGATGAAGAGAATGGATATCGATTGTACTTTGGTGCATCTCATGTTGAGATGTGTGATACAAAACAGAAGGCAACTCTTTATTTTGCAATGGCTCATAGTGATAACTTACTTGGACCATATAAAATAGAGAATGATGCTCCACTGTTTGGCCCAGATGCAGATAATGAATATGCCAATCTAGCTGTTGGTGGCATAAGAGTCATACCAGTAAAAGATGGATATGTTGGTTTTGAATGTGCATTTGGTTGGGATCCTGATAACAACAGAAGCATAAGCAATCTGATTCAAATAGAGTCAAGAGATGGAATAAGTTGGACTCAGTCAAAAAGAAAACCACTGATTTCATTACCAGAGGATGGATGGGCATCTCGCTACATAACCAGCTGCGATGTTCAATACATGGAAGATGATTACTGCTATTACTGTTATTTTTCAGGAAATGCAAAGAAGAGAATATGGAAGTTTCCAATATACTACATAAAAGAATCTCTTGGTCTTCTGTTGGGTAAGGATCCAACTCCTAGAAAAGTATTTGAATAAAATAAAGCCTTCAAAATTTATATTTTGAAGGTTTGCTTTTTGCACTCAATTTAAATTATTTTGTAACTGGAATTGTTCTTGTTCTTACGTTTGTTGATCTCTTCTTTATCTGCTCTCTCGAGTTCTTTTCTTGTCGAAAGGACAATATTGTTCAAGTTCTTACCTGCTAGAAATTGTTTGATGGCCATCTGAGCTTCTTCAGATCCCTTTGTCTTTGGGAATGTTGCAAATCCATGATAGGTCCCTTCAACTTCCAAATATTTCACTGGAGTATCTGCAGATGCAAGAGCATCGGCATAAAGAAGACCATCATCTCTCAGAGGATCAAGTTCTGCTCCTATAATCAATGTTTTGGGCAACCTTGAGTGGTCTTTTGCAAGAAGTGGTGAGAACATTGGATCTAAAATATCCTTTGGCTCATTCATGTATTGATTTACATAATAAGCAACCTCACTTTTATCTAAGGTCACAGTAGTTGTGTATTTTTCATAGCTGTTTGTTCTCATTCTGGCATCTGTGATTGGGTACAATAAAATCTGACCTGCAACATTTGGACCTTTTCTATCTCTTGCCATTCTTGAGACACCAGCACATAGGTTTCCACCAGCGCCATCGCCCATAAGATATATTCTATCTGGATCAACACGCCAATAACGAGTTCCGGCACTTGCCCATTCAAGGGTGCAGTAGCAATCTTCAATTGCAGTTGGAAATTTATATCTAGGCGCCAAACGGTAATCGACAAAGAGAATTCTAGCTCCTGTGGCAGCTGACAATCTCTTGCAGTAATATGAATAAAGTTCGATGTTTCCCCAGACCCATCCACCACCGTGGAAGAACAGAATAAGTGGAGCAAGACAACCTGGATCGTTTTTGGTTTCATCTTCGAAAAGATAACCTGTTACAGCACCATCAGAGACAGGAATGATGAATGTTTTCTGACTGATTTTTCCTGTATGTTTTTTTAGTTCTCTCTTCAAACATCTATTTTTAAGAATTGCTGAATCATTTATTTCATCCAATTGATTTTGAGTCAATTGATTCAATTCTTCAGTATTTTTAAAAGTAGTTGTAAGTTTTAAGTAGTTTAAGAACTTTTTCTCTGTGGCATCTTTACTCATAACATTTATATTACTTAATCGTTATATGTAAATCAAGTAAATAATTGGACAAATCATATTAAATGGGTAATAAAGTGTTGCATAATGGCATTATATAACGTTAAAAGTGATTATTTTTGCATAACCTCATAACTTATATTTTTCAACATATTCAAACTCATCACTCAATAGATAAATAATGAGATAATTTAGAATTTTAGAAATGAATTGTCAGCCTTATTTCAATCTTTTTATTTGGTCCTGCCTGTCTTATAAAAAAGGTATTTCTTGAGCTTGATCTATAAAATTGGAGTGAGATAAATGATGCATACAGGAGCAATAGAACACCTGAATGAGCATTATGATTGAACAAAAAATTAGAATAAATCATTTTTTTATTGCATTGTTATTTTATAAACTCTTATACTAGCTATTATGAATAGAGTTGAATTAATTAAAACAGAAACTGTTGGATCTTTGTTTAAAGAACATTTGAGCAATGAAATTCCAGATGAATATTACTTTCGAAACAAACAGGTTCAAAAAAAGAACTGGAGAGCTGTTACTGAGAAAGAAAAGATCATATTGATAGAAAATGGAAATATAATAGAGAACTTTGATACATTCTTTGTATCAGATGTCTTTGATCCGAACTTGATCAGAAGATCAAATTTTTATGGACTTGTCAGAATAGGAGCCATTTCCTCTGAAAATCTTAGATTCCATGATTTGGAACTTCCCCAAGGTATTGTGAACAGTACAATCATCAACTGCGATATTGGTGATAACTGTGCAATTCATAACTGTGCCTACATAAGTCATTACATAATTGAAGATAGAGTCATACTTCATAACAATGATGAGATGCAGAGTACAAACCATGCTAAGTTTGGTGTTGGTATCATTAAAGAGGGTGAGGATGAAGATGTAAGAGTCAAAATATCAATAATGAATGAAGCAGAAGGAAGAGCTGTTCATCCATTTGTTGATATGACCTTAGCTGATGCCTGGCTCTGGGGTAGTTACAGAGGTGATCTTGCTTTCATGAACAAGCTTGATCAATTTACAAAAGATACCATGGATTTCAGAAGAGGCTATTATGGAACCATTGGTCAGGAATGTGTGATCAAGAGCACCAAGACAATAAAAGATGTTAACTTTGGTCACTGTGCATACGTCAAAGGTGCAAACAAACTCAAGAACCTCACAATTAAATCATCAGAGTTGATGGCAACTCAGATTGGTGAGGGTGTTGAGATGGTAAATGGAATAGTTGGACAGGGCTGTCATATATTCTACGGCTGCAAAGCTGTTAGGTTTGTCATGATGGACATGTCCAATCTGAAATATGGTGCGCGTCTTATCAACTCAATACTTGGAGAGAACTCAACAGTCAGCTGCTGTGAGCTTTTGAACAACCTTGTATTTGCAGGACATGAGCAGCATCATAACAATTCATTCTTGATTGCTTCAAACATTCAGGGCCTCTCAAACATGGCTGCTGGTGCAAATATTGGATCGAATCACAACTCACGTGGTGCTGATGGTGAGATAGTGGCAGAGAGAGGTTTCTGGCCAGCACTATCAAGTACACTGAAACATAACTGTAAATTCGCATCATATACTCTTATAGCCAAAGGTAATTATCCTGTAGAGTTGAATTTGAAGTTCCCATTTGCTCTTTTGAGCTGTGAGAATGATCAGAGACTTGTTATGCCTGCATATTGGTGGATGTACAACCTGTATGCTCTTGAAAGAAACAGCTACAAGGTCAAAGCAAGAGATAAGAGAAAGGTAATCAACCAGATAGTGAACAGTGCTTATTTGGCTCCTGATACCGCTCTTGAGATCTTGGAGGCAAGAAAAACTCTTCGTTATCTTGTAGCAAAAGCTTGGTTGAAAGACAGAAAAGATGAGGCATCATACTCCACAGAGGAGATGATTCAGCAGTTGGGTCAGGATCTTCTTCACGGCGACCATTTACTTGTTGATTCATTGGAAGTTGTCAGTTATGACATTGAAAATTCCAACAAACCTGTAATTATCTCAAAATCATACAACGCTTATCAGGCATATGGTGAGATGTTGATCTACTACGGTGCAAGAACCATTGCAGAGTGGGTAGATAAAACAGGCATGAGCTTGAGAGAGATTCAAAAAGAAGTTCCATCATCATTACAATCATGGACAAATCTTGGAGGACAGCTTGTTCCCGAGAGAAAAATTGATAATATGAGACGGGATGTGGCATCTGGAAAGATAAAGAGTTGGGATGAGATGCACTCTCTGTACAAACAGTGGGGTGATGAGTTCGAAAAGGACCAGCTCTCAAATGCTTTAGGAATTCTTAAGAAGTTGCTGAAGATTGATGAGATCAATGATATTGATTGGACTGTCATAAAGAACAGGGCAAGAAAGACAAGAATTTTGATTGAAAATCAAGTTTTTGAGACAAAGGTGAAGGACTACAACAATCCATACAGAGATATAACTTTCCGTGATAATGCGGAGCGTGATATTGTTCTGGGTGCTGTTGAGGAGAATCCTTTCATAACAGAGAGCAGCAACATCACCAAAAAGCTTTTGGATGAACTTGAGGCTGTAAGATATTAACTTAGATAGATAAAAGCTACTGCTGTTTTAAGAGAATGGCAGTAGCTTTTATTGATTCAACATAAAAAATCGCCTCAGAGCAATCACCCTGAGACGAAAAGAAATTTAAAAAAACCTTTTTGCCGTACTCTATATATAAAATCGCATTATAAACTCTTGTAAGAGCCTAGTTTTGCGCTTGTGGTGCTACCATCACTGTCTGTAAATACAACGGACATTGGAGTCTTACCTGCAGGTATCTCATAAAGAACACTGTAAGTCAGAGTTTTACTCATGACTCTATTTCTATAAGGAGCTCTGTACCAACCTTTTGCAGAAGAAGATGCAACAGATTGTATTCTTTCATTTGTTCCTTTTACTTCGGTTCCGTCATCTAATTTGATTGTAGGAATCTTATGTTCATCAATGTTCCATCTCAGACCTGTAGGGGAATCCTGTTTGATCTCTAAAAGATAGTACTCACCACTGGTATAAGAGCCGAGCCCGAAACCAGGAGATGGAAGATAATTACCTAGGGCAGTAAGTGTTGCTGTATCCCAACTTCTATCTAGGAAGTTTATTGAGGATGTATCATTTACTTCGTATCCCATATCTTCATCATAGGTCTCTGGGACAAATTCTTCATAAGAATTATCATCCTTAAGAAGATACATTTTTCCATCATCAGTACTTGCTAATTTTGATGAGAAAATTGGAGATAGTACCAATAATACTAATAACATTGAAATAACAGTTTGTTTTTTACTTCGCATATTTTTGCTCCTAGTATTTATTTGATAATTTCAATTTAATACTGAAGTTTTTAAAAATAAAGTAATTTTATGATAAATACATTTTTCTACATAATTTTAGGTATGCTTTCTGTTGTTTCTTTTGCTGGCATTTCTGACGTAAATCATCTGAACACCGGTCTCACCTTTCTGTACTTTTCTCGTTTCAATATTTGGAATTGACTCAAGGAATGGAGTCATCTTTGAATATCCAAAGTTACGAACATCAAAATCAGGATAACGCTTGACGAGTAGAGAGCCCAGATGTCCTGCAAAGATCCATCCATCATCATCACTGTCTTCATTGATGATTGTTCTGATTGCAATGACTGTTCTGTTGAGTTCCTTTGTTAGCTCAGCTTTCTCTTCAGCAAGAATCTGTTTTGATTCTGTTGTCTCTTTATCTTTTTTGACCTCTTTTACATCTTCTTGAGATGTCATCCACAATCTATCAAGATATTTGAATTGGTTGCATGAAGCAATGAATGGTTTTGGAGTCTTCTTCTCTCCCATACCAATTACCTTCATACCAGCTTCTCTCAGACGAGCAGCAAGACGTGTGAAATCACTATCTGATGAGATCAAACAGAAGCCATCAACCTGTCCTGAATACAGTATGTCCATCGCATCAATAATCATGGCACTGTCAGTTGAGTTCTTTCCTTGAGTGTAGCTGTATTGCTGAACAGGTATTATTGAATTGTCCAAAAGAGTGGACTTCCATTGGTTTGAAACAGGTGAGGTCCAATCGCCATAAATACGCTTGTATGTTGCAATTCCTTCTTTCGTAACTTCGTCTAAAACGACTGAAATATACTTTGCTGCAATGTTATCAGAATCTATTAAAACAGCAAACTTTAAATCTTTTGAATTCATATTTATCTCTCCATAATTTAGTAAAGGATACCATGAAAATAGTTAAAATGGTAAAAAAAAATTCATATTGATTGAATAAATACTTTCTCTTTTCAGTTTGTAGCACAGTTTCGATTCTGTTTCGATTTTAATTTGTCGCTTTTGTATGGAAATTTACAGAATCCATGTTAAAATATTTATTAAATTAAAGGATCGGATTATGAATAACAATTATTTCACTGGTACAACAAGTACCCAAATACAGAATTACGAAATTGAACACAGAGAGGTTGCCAAAGAAGCAGCTCAGGAGGGATTTGTTCTTTTAAAGAATGACAATTCATTCTTACCTCTTGAAAAGAATTCTAAAGTAGCCCTTTATGGTTCCGGAGCAAGCAAGACAATCAAAGGTGGAACAGGATCTGGTGATGTTAACTCACGAGAGAGTGTCAGTATATATGAAGGAATGAAGAAGGCAGGGTTCGAGATTACAAATGAAGACTGGCTTGAAGAGTATGATGATATCTATCTGAAGGCAAGATATGATTGGAGAGATGTTCTGATTGATAAATATACCAAAGAGAACAATCCTGCAATGATGTTCAATATCTACTCAGAAACTCGATTTTTCGCTCCATGTGGAACTTTACCAAAAGAAGCTAAATGTGAGACTGCAATTTATGTTTTAAGCAGACTTGCAGGTGAGAACAAAGATACAAGTGCAGTCAAAGGTGATTACTATCTTTCAGATGAAGAGGACAAGTTTCTAGAAACAGTCTGCTCCTTATATAAGAAAGTTGTTGTTATATTGAACACAGGAGCTCCTGTAGATCTCTCTTTCATGGATAGATACAAGAACATTGCAGCACTGCTCAATATATCTCAACCAGGAATGGAAGGTGGAAATGCAGTAGCAGAGATGCTCAAAGGAGATGTCAGCCCATCTGGAAAATTGACTGATACCTGGGCTATAAATTATGAGGACTATCCAAACTCAAAGACATTCTCACATAACAATGGTGATGTTAAAAACGAGGTGTATGAAGAAGGAATCTATGTTGGTTATCGTTATTTTGATAGCTTCAACAAGAAAGTTCGTTATGGATTTGGCTTTGGACTTTCCTATACCAAATTCATGCTCTGCCACACAGAGCTCAACAAGAAAAAAAATAAATTCATTGTCTCATCAAAAGTTGTCAACATGGGATGCAATTATTTTGGTAGAGAGGTTGTTCAGGTCTATGTATCCTGTCCATCTGTCAAACTTGATAAAGAATTCAGACGCCTTGTTGGTTTTACAAAGACAAAATCTATTGAGCCTGGTGGAACCGATGTGGTTTCAATTGAATTCGGTTTGGAGCAACTGGCATCATTCAGCGAGGAGAGAGGTGCTTGGATTTTAGAAGAGGGCACCTATGGAGTCTTTGTTGGAAACAGCCTTGAGAGCTCTGCAGCAATTGGTTCTCTCAATCTCGATAAAGAGTTGATTCTGAGTGAGACAGAGAGAGTTTGTCCCGTTGAAAAACCTTTTGATGAGATTGAAAGTCCAAAGAAGCAGGTTGAAGAATTGCGATCTAAGGCTCTAAGAAAGTTAAGAGGAATTCCAAGTTTGACAATTGAAGAGAGCGATGCTGTCTTTGAGAAGATAGAATATGGCAAATATGATGAGAGAGTTGATGAGGATGTCTTGAACTTTGTTGACAAACTCAGTGATGATCAGCTCATCAATCTATCTATTGGAGAGATGGGGCAGGATGAAGGAAGCAATCTGGGGGCAGCTGGAACTCTCGTTCCAGGCTCTGCAGCACAGACAAGCAGCTGCGCTGTTGATATGAATCTTCCTTCCATGATACTGGCAGATGGTCCTGCAGGTCTGAGACTTGCCAAAGAGTACACTGTCAAAGATGGAAAGGTAATCAAACCACCATTTGCAGCATCAATTGAAAATGGTTTTCTTATGATGGAGAGTCCAAAAGAAATCGAGGGTGAGAGATGGTATCAGTACTGCACTGCAATTCCTGTTGGAACACTGCTTGCACAGAGTTGGGATTCAGACTTACTTAAGAGAGTGGGCATTGCAATAGCTGATGAGATGAAGAGATTCAAAATCACACTGTGGCTTGCTCCTGGAATGAACATACATCGAAATCCATTATGTGGAAGAAACTTTGAGTATTACAGTGAGGATCCATTCCTCGTTGGAAAGATAGCTGGCGCCATAACAGATGGTGTTCAATCTATTGCAGGCTGTGGAACAACAATAAAGCACTTTGCACTCAACAACCAAGAGGACAACAGAATGGGATCCAACAGCATCATCAATGAGAGAGCTATGAGAGAGATCTATTTCAAAGGATTTGAAATAGCAGTGAAAGAATCTCAGCCTCTGTCTGTGATGACAAGTTACAATCTCATCAATGGAATTCATGCTGCCAACAACTTTGACCTATGTACAAAGGTCCTTCGTGATGAATGGGGTTTTGATGGTGTCATAATGACAGACTGGACAACAACAAACATTGGTCCTGATTGCACTGCTTCTGGTTGTGTTGCTGCTGGAAATGAATTGGTGATGCCAGGATTCAAGAGTGATTTTGATGATATAAAGAGAGCTCTAGAAGATGGAACCATCACACGTTCTGATTTAAAGAGAAACATATCTCATCTGGTTTCTGTTATAAAAAGAGCCAATTCAGATTTGAACCTATAAATTATTCTTTTCATACAATTGAAGAGCCCAGAAATAAAATCAGCTTTTACTTCTGGGCTCTTCTTTCTTTTTGAATTATATAATCAGCTTATCTCTTGCTCTTTTCATATACCTCACCAAGTCCTTTTGGAGCTGTGAAGTTCTTTGAGAAGAATATAAGAAGTACTAAAGTAACTATATAAGGGAAGGTCAAAGCCAAATCACTGTATGTACTTGGAAGAGCGAGAGCTTGGACTATTAAATAGCCAAATGTTCTTGCAAAACCAAATATCAAACATGCAAGCAATGTCTGTCCAATTTTATAATTACCAAATATATATGCAGCAATAGCAAGATAACCATAACCTACATATATGCTTGGAGAGAAGTTTGTTGAGATTGAATATGCAAAGCACATACCACCAATACCTGCCATAACTCCACTTATGATTACTGCAGAGAATCTGATTTTGTTTACATCTCTACCAGCAGTAGCAACAGCCTGTGGGTTATCGCCACATGCTCTCACACTCATACCATATGGTGTTTTGTACAAAACGAACCACATTATAAAAGCAATGGCTATTATGATGTACTCAAATACATAAGTCTCATTGAAAAATGCTCCAATGACTGGAACTTTATTCAAGAATGGAACTGTAACTCTTGGAAACACTGCCAACATGAATTTATTTGAAGCCTGTCCAAATAAAGAGTAGTTGAGTTGGTTTGCAAGGAATGCTGTCAATGAAACAGAGAGCATATTTATAACAACACCACTGATTACCTGGTTTGCTTTGAACCTTATTGCAAGCAGTGCATAAAGTATTGCAAACAGACCTCCACCTATCATTGAGAATATCAAAGAAAGGTATATCATTGAATTGGTAGTTGTTCCAATCTGTGTTGAGATCATTGCAAATGAGAGACCACCAAAAAATGCCCCCACACCAAGAAGTCCTTCTAAAGCCAAGTTGATTACACCTGAGCCCTCACAGTATATACCACCAATTGCGATGATAAATAAAGGAAGAGCAAATGCCAGACTATCATTAATTATACTATTCATCACTCTTATCCTCCATCAGAAATTTATTATGATATGAATCTGCTTTTTGATTGAAATATACTGCACATGCACTGAATAGAAGCAGAATGCTTGTTATAAGTGATGCAATCTCTCTCAAAACACCAAGCCTTGATGATAGATATGAAGTACCACATTGGAAAATCATGACCAAAATGGATGCAAAGAAACAACCAATTGGAGTTATGAATCCAAGCAGAGCTACAGCGATGGCATCAAAGCCAAGGGCAGGTAGAACTCTAGGTTGAATTGAACCATATGTTCCAAGATAATATGCAACACCAGCAAGACCTGCTAATGCACCACTTATTACCATAGATAGAATCATTGTTCTTTTTACGTTCATACCAGAATATTTGGAAGCCAGTGGGCTTGTACCAACAGACTTCAATTCAAATCCAAGTTTTGTTCTCTTCATCAAGAAATCGATGAGAAATACAACCAAGATAGCGAAAGGAAATAGAAGTGATATGTTCATCCTCAATCCCATAGCTTCAAAATTCATCAGTGTAAGTCTTGCATTCTGTCCAATCTCAACAGATTCTCTTGATATTGGATCTGCATAACGAGAGTTGATCACAAAGCTTGCTATGTAGTTGATTATATAGTTGAGCATGATTGAAACAATAACTTCATTCATGTTGAATCTATATTTCAACCAACCAATCAGAGCTCCAAGAAGACCACCTCCGACAATACCAATGACAACTACAAGAATACGAGCTACAAATGGATCTAGGTTTGAATAACCTACAAGTGTTGTAGCCAAGATACCTGTGAATATCATTGTACCTGATACACATATATTGAATAATCCACATTTAAGGGCAACTGCAACAGCTAGGGAAGCAAATACCATTGGTGTTGTGTAATCCAATAAATTTAAAAAATCAGTGAGTTGGCTTTTCCTACCTGGATACTTTATCTTTGGTAGTATACCTGCTCCTTGAAGCAGACTCTTGTAAGCAACAATAGGATTCTTTCCCAATAAAAGCAGAATGATTCCACCAAATACCATGCTTGCCAATATACAGAATATAGAAGTTCTTAACTTTCTTGCTTTACCTTCACCGCAGAAAGCATAGAATATTCTTTGAAATATGTTCATCTTTTTAAGCATTGTTATGAACCCCCATCATGTATTCACCAACTTGGTTCTTTGATAAATTCTTTGCATCCTCTATTGTCTGAACCTTACCACTGTAAAGTACCAAAATAGTATCTGAAAGAGCCATTATTTCATCAAGTTCAAGGGAGATCAATAGAATTGCCTTTCCTTGTTTTCTGAGTTCATTTATCTTGCTGTGAATGTTATCAATAGCACCTACATCCAAACCACGAGTTGGTTGAACGAATATTATGAGTGAGGAATTAAGAGCAATCTCTCTTGCAACAATTGCTTTCTGTTGGTTACCACCACTCATGCTTCTTACTGTTGTCTCACATCCCTTACCAGAGCGAATATCAAAGTTCTCAATCAATTCATTTGATTGCTTTTTAAATTCGTTGAAATTCAAGATGCCATGTTTTGAACAGTATGGTTCTTTGAAATATTCTTTTAAAATAAGATTTTCATAAAGAGGGAAGTCCAAGATCAAGCCTACATTCTGTCGGTCCTCTGGAATGTATGCAATACCTGCTTCTGCTCTCTCTCTTATATTCATGTGGTCGATTGATTTTCCATTGAGTTTTATTGTTCCACTTGAGGCTTTGATCATGTTGCATATAGCATCTGCTATCTCAACCTGTCCATTACCTGAAACACCTGCAATTGAAAGAACCTCGCCTTCATGAATCTTGAAAGATACATCACTTATCTTGCTGACTTTATCTTTATCTTTGTAAGATAGATTCTCTACTTCAAGAACGACCTTTCCTTTCTCTACCTCTTCTCTAACTTCTTCCATCTCAATCTCACGACCAACCATCAAATTGGCCATCTGCTGTGTTGAGGCTTTCTTCACATCGAGGATATCAATTAGTTTGCCCTTGCATAGAATTGCACATCTATCTGCCACCTGTTTTATCTCATCCAGTTTGTGAGTTATTAAGATGATGGTCTTACCATTATCTCTGAGGCTTTTTATTATCTGTAGAAGAGAGTTAATTTCTTGTGGAGCAAGAACTGCCGTTGGTTCATCAAATATCAAGAGCTCTGCATTTCTGTACAGCATCTTCAATATCTCTACTCTCTGTCTTGTTGAAACTGGAATATCTTTAATTATGTCAGTTGGATTGACTTCAAGGTTGTATCGCTTTGAGAGCTCTGCAACCTCTTTGTTGGCTCTATCAATATCGATTGATTTGATAAAACCCCATTTTTTCTTCATTGGTTCGGCACCAAGAATGATGTTCTCTGCTATCGTTTGGTCACTTACCAACTTGAAGTGTTGGTGCACCATTCCTATGTTTAACTTATTGGCCTTAAGTGGACTGGTTATAGAGACCTCTTTCCCCTTTATGAATATCTGGCCGCCATCTGGTTCGTACAGTCCAAAAAGTATGCTCATGAGAGTCGACTTTCCGGCACCATTCTCACCAAGAAGAGCATATATCTCACCTTTCTTTATATCTATTGATACATCATCATTAGCTACAATTCCTGGAAAGGTTTTTGTGATATGCTTCAGTTGTACAAAATAATCTTCCATGGTTCCCTCTAAATAATAGGCCGGTATTGATTCTACCGGCCATTGTTGTATTGGTTAAAAAATTAACTGAATTAGTTTACTTTGAATTCTTCAGGAGTGAATCCGCCAAAATTTGAAGCAGGTACGATTGTACCATCTTTTACTAATGCATAAGCTTCGTTTAGTTTTGCTACAGTATCATCACTCATCTGTTGATGAGAAGGATCAGAAACAAAACCTGTAGAATCAGTAGCAGCAGTTAGAACAACATTTTCACCTTGGAAGGTACCATCGTTGATTCTGGTTAAAGCTCTCTCTACGTTGATAGCCATGTTTTTAAGAACACTTGTTAGGATGATGTTTTCATCACCGTTAAAACCGTCTTCCCACTGGTCAACATCACAACCGATGATCATACATTTACCGTTGCTTTCTTTAGCAGCTGTGAATGAACCATTACCACTACCACCAGCAGCTACTAGCATGATATCAACACCTTTGTTGATCAATTCGTTAGCTACGATCTTACCAGTTGCTTCATCAGCGAAAGAACCAATGTAGTTACCACCAACATTTGCACCAGTTACATCTGTACCAGCTTGAGAAGGTAATTCTACACATTCAACTGATTTGTTGTATTTAGCGTTAGCATATTTAACACCACATTCAAAACCATATTGATAGTTTACGTTTGAAGGATAAGCTACACCATTAACAACTGCAACTTTACCAGTTTTACTCTCAAGAGCTGCAGCTATACCTGCGAAGAAACCAGATTCCTGTTCTGCGAATGTCATTGCATAGATATTATCCAATACAGCGTTGTCTGTTGGGAAAGTATCAACAAGAATGAACTGTGTATCAGGATTCTCTTCAGCAATTTCAGTGATACCACTGAACTGGAAACCACTGCATACTTCAACATCATAATCCGCTACAACGTCGCCTGCTAGTTTTACAGCTTTTGCTACATTACCACTTGGTTCTCTTAAAGGAGTTACTTTAGAGCCTGGGTGGTTTTCTGCAAATGCCATAGCACCATCATAGACGTTTTCGTTGAAACTACCATCATCAACACCTGAAGGTGTTGTTACCACTGTGATGTTCAATCCAGTAGCAGCAGTTTCTGTTTCTTTCTGTTCAGTGTTACCTGAAGCAAAAACCATAGAAGCACTTAGCATCACTGCTAAACTTACAAGAACTAATTTTTTCATAAAATTTCTCCTCATTTTATCTTAATTATTCTCAATTATTGGCCAACCTGTCATTATCTCTTTCAGTAACAGAATAAAACCATCCTTAGCTTTCTCACTGGCTTTTATTACATCGTCAGTTGTCAGCTTTTCCTCTGATATGCCGGTTCCGTAGTTTGTTAAGCAGCTTATACCCAGAATGTTCATCCCAAGGTAGTTTGCAGCTATAGCATCAGGTACTGTAGACATTCCAACGGCTGATGAGCCCAATGACTTTGCCATTGCAACCTCAGCAGCAGTTTCAAAACATGGTCCACTGAAATATTGATATATGCCCTCCCTAATAGGCAGATTGATTTTGTCTGCGCATTTCTTTGCAAGCACTCTCAATTCAGCATTATAGGTATCGCTCATATCAAAAAACCGTGGTCCAAGTTCTTCAACATTATATCCTATCAAAGGGTTTTCTGAACAGAGTTTTATATGATCTTTTATTATCATTAAATCACCTATTTCCCACTTTTTTTCCAGGCAACCACTTGCATTGGTTAAAATTAAGTTTTTAATTTTAAGTGAATGCATCAATAGCTCTGGATAAACCAGGGTGTCCATACTGTAACCTTCATAGAAATGAAATCTTCCTTTGAAACATAAAATTGATTTACCACCTAGATAACCAGCTATCAAGGTTCCAGAATGACCTGGAGCCGTTGCTACTGGAAAGTGGGGTATATCTTTATATGGAATACTAAATGTTTGCGTCAATTCATCAGCTAGATTGCCAAGGCCTGAGCCAAGGACAATTGCAATATCAAAATCTCTATCTGTTATTGTGCGTATATAATCTGTGGAATCTTTCAACTTTGAAATTATGTTTTTATCCAATTTATTATCCCTTCTCTTTACATTGAACTCAGTTCAGAGCACTGCTCATCTGATAAAGATTTTGCTGCAATACCATGACTGTTCAGCTGCTGTGCAATGACTGTCATCTGTGCAGCTCTTTCCAATAGATCCATCTTGTCAAAAGCTTTGAGCATTGTTGGTGCCAGAGCTATTGCTCCATGATTCTGCATGAGCATGAGATCATGAGTTCTACCTGCTTCTGATACCTTGATTGCAAGCTCTTTTGTTCCCATCAAAGCATATGGAACATTAACAAGCTCAGGGGAGAAATAATAACTTTCAGCTGTAAGCTTCATGTTGATTGCACTCTCTATTGAATCCACGCAGCTGAATGTTGATGCATAGATTGGATGAGAGTGAACAACAGCATTTATATCAGGACGATTTATCAAAATAAGTCTGTGTATTTCTGACTCGATACTCAATTTGAATTCTGGGGTGTGGTTTGTTCCATCAATTCCAACAACAGCAATCTGCTCTGCAGTCAAATTTCCTTTATCTAAAGCAGATGGAGTTATGCAGAATAAATCTTCATTGATTCTCAAGCTAATGTTACCACCTGATACTGTTGTTAGTCCGCGATTGAACAATCTTACCATTGTCTGGGCAACCTGCTCTCTTTCATTCATGTAATCTTTTGGATCAATCATTGTAATATTCCTTTACTTTATTTGGAGTGTAGCAGCCCTTATCTGTGATGATGCCTGTTACAAGTTCTGGTGGAGTGAAATCGAATGCAGGATAGTAGCCTTTGACACCATCCATGGTTGTTTTTACATCGAGAGCATACATTGTCAATTCAGGATCTCTCTCTTCAATTGTTACAGAGTCTCTTCCTGGATGTGCCACATCAGGAATACCTGTTGCGTAATAAGGAATATCATAGTAATCGCTGCAGAGAGCTATTTGGAATGTTCCAACTTTATTTACAACTGTTCCATCCATGCATATAACATCGGCTGCAGATGTGAATACATCAACATTCTTTTTCTTCAGAACATAGCCTGGCATGTTGTCTGTTATGACTGTTACATCAAAATCCATATCACGGATGCAGGATGCTGTAAGACGAGCACCTTGGAAATAGGGACGGGTTTCAGGACAGAAGAATTTGATTTCTTTGTTTGTTCTTCTGATCTCTTTCAACATCATTCCAACTACAGTCTCTGCCCAACATTGTGTCATCACAGTACCTTGTTGAGGGAATTTTTCTGCTAAAAAAGATCCCATCTTTCCTGTCTGTGTGTACACCTCATCATAATAGCTCACGGCTGTATTGAAAGTTGCATCCAGTGCATCTCTTCCTGCTACTTTTGCACCAAGAGCACTTGCTTCACAGTTTTCAACAATCTTCTTCATCAAAGCTGAAGTTGTAGGACGGGCAGAATATAGAGAGATTCCTGCTTTGTGAATGTAATCGATAAATTCCATCTCACCCAAATCTCTTGCTTCATGACAAGCTAGAACCATTCCCATTCCTGCTGCAAAATAAGGTCCCCAACTCTGAGTCACCATATCTGTGATAGCCTGTGCTACTTGCTTGTGAGATCTGCATTCAACAAATTTAGTCTCGATAGGATAGATTCTTCTATCTAAAATACGAACAACACCGTCTTCATACCATGCAATGTTTTTGTACTGTAAGATGAAGGCCAATCCCTCGTCCAATCTTTTTTCCATAATAATTCCCAATCCTTACTATATATTGTTTTATTTTGTTTTGCTTTGTTTTATTTATTTAACCATGAGAATTTATATCTGTCAATTAAAATAAATCTTTTTATACTTGGTTTTGTTCGTTTTTTACGATATACAATCACATAAAAGTGATGTATAATTGATGTATTAAATTAGTACAGATTATTGGAGAAAATAATGATAGCACCTGAAAGGAAAGATGAAATTTCCAAGCTCTTGAAACGAAATAAAAATGTAACAGTTAAAGAGCTTTCTAAAAAATTTGATGTCACAATGGAGACCATAAGAGCAGATCTAGAGACTCTTTGTAAAGAAAACAACCACATCATTAAAGTTCATGGTGGGGCCTATTATAAAGAGACAATTGACAATGTGATTCCCTTCAAACTAAGAGAGAAAGTTATGGTTGAAGAGAAGATCAGCATTGCAAGAAAGAGTGCTCAGATGGTAAGAAGTGGAGATATCATAATGCTTGATTCAAGTTCTACATGTGATTTGATTGCCAAGAGTATCTTAGATCTGAAACTTCCCGTTATCATTGTTACAAACAATGGTTCAATCATGGAGCTATGCAAGAATGCCAAATGGGTGAAGCTTGTTGGAATTGGTGGTACTTTTGATAGAGCTGTGAATGCTTTCAATGGTAACTTTGCTCTGGAGAGTCTATATAAATATCATGGTGATATTGCTTTCTTGAGTCCAACCGCAATTTCAAAGGAATTTGGTCTAAGTGATGACAATCAAAATGAGGCTGCAATAAGAGAGGGTATGATAAATCTATGCAAGACAACAGTGCTTGCAGTGGATAACACAAAATTTGATCAGAACAAACTGTCTAAGATCTCATCATTTGATAAAGTAAACAGTCTGATATCAAATTCAGAGCCAAATTCAGAGTGGATGGATTTCTTGAAGCAGAAGAACATTCAATTCTTTATTAGCGATACGAGGTATAATGATTTTGAACTTTAGTTTATAAAGAGGTAATCTGTATTGTTGAGGGAGATCTATTCCTGATTATACATGCATCAGAAAAATAATATTATTATGAGGTATATATGAATATTGCAATAATTGGTTGTGGAACAATGGCTGAGACACATTTGATAGCTTTGAGATCACTTGGTTTCAAGGTGAATGTTGTTGTTGGAAGAAATGAAGAAAGAACTGAAGGCTTTGCAAATAAATACATGATACCAAACTGGAGCATCAACTTCAAAGATGCTCTGAATAAATATGAAATCGATTCTGTTCATGTATGCACACCACCAGTAAGTCATTATGAAACAATCAAAATGGCACTTGAATATAAGAAGCATGTTATATGTGAGAAACCTTTTGTACTCGATGAGAGTGAGGCCCAATATCTGGTAGACCTAGCTAAAAAACAGAATGTTTTGAATGCAGTTGGTTACAATGTAAGATTTCATGAGGCAATAAGAAACGCACATGCAACAATCTCAAGTGGAAAACTTGGAAATCTCTCTCTCATAAGTGGTTCCTACAAACAGGAATTTCATGCATTGCCAGCTCCTTATTCCTGGAGATATGACAAAAATCAGGCTGGATTGATGCTTGCAACAACAGAAATTGGTTCTCATTGGATTGATCTGATGGAATTTTTAACTTCAAAGAAAGTTGAAGCAGTTTCAGCTACATTTGGAAACTCCAATCCAAAAAGAGAGATTGAGGATGGTATGATGTATCCACTCACAGAGGGCAGCTCAAGAGAGACTGTTGATGTAGACATTGATGATACTGCAATCATCTCTTTCAAACTTGAAGGTGGAACATTGGCATGTGCTGTTCTATCAGAGATAGCAGCTGGAAGAACAAATTATTTGAATATCGAAATCAATGGCAGCGATGGATCTTTTTGGTGGAATTCTGAGCAGATGAATCAAAGTCATTTTGCAATTGGAAAGAGCAGTGGAGTCAACTCCAAAGTACTGGCTTTTGCAGGTGGATTCAACGAATCAGTTGTCAGCATGCTATCTCAGATCTATTTGGATATAAAGAATGAAAGACGATCAGATGACTCATGCTATGCAACCTTTGAGGATGGGCTCACAAATATAAAGATATGCAATGCAATATACAAAAGTGCACACAGTGATTCTCAGTGGGTATCTGTTAAATAAATATGATTGAAAAATACAATCCAAATCTGCAATAAATTATTGATGATTTGGATTGTTGTATTTAAATTGAAATATCTGTGTGAATCAATTACTTCTCATCATATCCAAATTCATCAATGACTGATTTGTGCTCTGGATATCTCTTAACAAGCTCCTCTCTGCTCTCAACTTGGAAACATCCCTCAGAAAAAGATGGCATCACCGTGCAACCAAAGAAAGAATACTGTCCTCCATCTTGAGTCTTACCCGCTTGCCACACACCTCGAGGTATGAGGAAAGTTGGAGCTTCATTCTCTCCAAAGTTTGGACTGAGAGTGAACTCTTTTAACTCTCCATCAGGATATATCAGATACAATGAAATTGGATCTCCTCCGTAGAAATGCCACAGCTCATCACAGGTGAGTCGATGAAAACATGACTGACTGTCTATCTCAGGAGCATAAAGTCCATACATGTGACTTCCAAGTCGTGTCTCATCATTGTAGCAAAGATCACTCAAGTAAATGCGTTTTACATAGCACCCCTCAACCTCTATTCTTTCCATATCCTGTTCTTTGATGATGCTCTCAATTTTTTTTGTGACTTCATTCTTCATGATTTAATAATCCTCCATCTGCATTATAATAGAAAAAGGGCCATCAATAAAATAAGGTATTATTGATGACCCCTGAATTGTTACAAAGTTTTCGACTTACTCCCAGGAAGTACCTGTGATGTATCTGTAGAATGCATTGTTTACATATAAAGGTAATGCAACTGTATCTAGGCCAGATAACTCTTCCATCTCTGCTTCAAGAGCTGCGGAATTATCAACCAATGAATAAGGGTGAATTGAGTAACCATTGATGGTTGCAACATTATCGTAAATTAAAGTGTAAGCACTCTCATCAAGATTTGAAACTGATGTTGAGTAAAGTGGTTGCCACCATGCACCATCAATCAATTTAACTGTGCTGCCTTCTGCTTGGTTCTCACTGTTTTTCTTTGAATATTTGTTGATGATTGAATCAAACATCTGCATGTCTGCTTCATTATCGAATTCGAACATAACATCATATTCCACTGCATGAACAAGAGCTAGATCTTCAGAATACTGCTCAACGCGGTATTCAGGAGTTGTTTCTGGGAATGGTCCCCATTCCTTTAGATATTCATAGATAGAAGTTTTTGGTTCAATTTGAATCTTTGCATCAATGTTCTCACTGTTCAAAAGAGCAATCAACTGTTTTAGGTGCAGTTCATCACAGTGACCATATTTGATTGTCAATTCAGGAATGAAGTTTGCATCGTATCCATCTTGTTTGATGTTGAAGCCTGTTGAAGCTTTCTCCTGAACAAGAGTTGCACCAAGTTCATCTAAAGTGCTTTCTGAGTACATGTAAAGTTCATTGAAAGTATCTGCAACTTTTACCATGATATCTGAATCGCTTGCTCTTCCAATGTAGTTTCTTGCAAGTCCTAACTGACGAGCAACTACCATTGTGATGTGGTAAGCCAATTGCTGTGATACTGAATCATCGCTTGATACCAATGCTTTAAAATCAGCTGCATCAAGTAGGTGAGAATCAAGAGCACAAGCGACATACTTGGCATCAAAGCCACCAAGTTCATCTATGCCATAATGATCCATTCTAGAAGCTGCTTTCTCTTCACTGTATGTCAAAGCCAATTTAGTAAAATCAGTTGCTTCAACAATTGCCATAACAGGATCTGCTGCTTCTGTAATTTCAGCGCCAGTTAATTTTTCTAAATTAGCTGCTAGCTCACTGTAAGTTACAGTCTGTGATGCATATTCAATATCCAAAATCTGGGATGAATAAACCATATCATCTGTGTTGTAAGTTTTCGCAGTGTTTACATCTTGCATACTTGTACATGATACAAGAGTGATTGCTAGAGCAGAACAAAGTAAAATATTTCTAATTTTTTTCATAAACTTCTCCTAGTTTAATTCAAAGATATTTCAAAGGCTTTTAAACCATTGGTTGTTATTTTAGGCAAGATTGTTAAATAAAATTGATTATCTAAAAAAGAGTGAGAGCAACTCACTTATGTAAATTAGATGCACCAAAGATTGTATTTGGTATTAATTGGCTTTTTATTTTGTTTTACCTTGTTATGTAACATATAACCATGACAGGCCCTGTATGTCAAGAAAATAAAACCTCTCAACTTTGTTTTATTTGGCATTTAGGTATGTTTGAAATTATTGTTGATTGACTGATAATTATAGGAATACATCAATAATTGAACTTACAATGTAATTATTGATATCTTTTGATGTCTTAAATTGATGGTTATTATAATACCCAAATATTTCAAAGATATTGGTAGAATTGATAGAAAAAAACCAATAAATTTTCACAGATAAGCTTTGATTGTGAAAAATAAGAAGTTTGAAGCATTGAAAGACTGGTTGATTGATAAAATCAGCTTGCTTCCCCCTTAAAAAAGCAAGCTGAAAAGTAATGATTAAAAGATTGATTAGATCTCATCTCCAAGTTTTTGAAGGACCTTGGTGAGAATTTGATTCTTTGATTTTGTATCAACAGTTGAACCAATGGATCTGATCTTGTTTAATCTGTAACGTACAAGAGCATCTTTTGATTTTGAACAGAGATTGTTCAAATCTTTTATTATAGTTTTTTTGATCAAAGAAGCAGTAAATGCAGGATCTGCTTGTGCCCCTTCCTCAACCTCAGCAATTATTCCATGAATGATTTCCATATCGAGTAGATCTTTTGCGGTCATCTTCATTATATTTGCAGCCTCTTCAGCCTTTGTTGGATCTTTCATCAGAATTGATGCAAACCCTTCTGGAGTTATAACAGAATAAACTGCATTTTCAAGAAGATATAGTTTGTCTCCAACACCAATTCCAAGAGCACCGCCACTTCCTCCTTCACCAATTATGAAGGTTATGACTGGTACAGAAATTGTTGATAATTCTTTTAAATTTGTAGCAATTGCCTCACCAATACCTCGTTCTTCAGAACCAAGACCCGGGAAAGCTCCTGGGGTATCAATGAATGTTATTATTGGTCGATTGAATCTCTCTGCTTGCTTTGCAAGACGAAGAGCTTTTCTGTAACCTTCAGGGTGACTCATTCCATAATTAACATCTATGTTTTCTTTTAAATTTGATCCCTTAACATTACCTATGATGGTGACTGCCTTGCCATCGATTATACCAATGCCACCAAGCATTGAGTGATCATCACCGAACAATCTATCACCAGACAATGGCATGAATTCATCACAGATCAAATCAATATATTCCTTCACACCTGGACGATTAACTCTTCTTGATAACTGAACACATTCCCAAGCTGTTTTGTCCTTCTTGCAGGGCTCTTCAATATTGGTATATTTGTCAATTCTATCAAGTTTCTCTCTCATATCTTCGTATTTAATATCAGCCATGATCTATCCTTTATGTGTTCTAATTAAATAGTTAAGTGTTGTTGCTAAGTCTTTGCGATCAACAATTGCATCGACAAATCCATGTTCTTTTTGAAACTCGGATGTCTGAAATCCATCAGGTAGTTTCTCACCAATTGTACCCTGTATAACACGAGGTCCAGCAAAGCCAATTAGAGCTCCGCTTTCACTTAGAATCACATCACCTAGCATTGCAAATGATGCTGTGACTCCTCCTGTGGTTGGATGAGTTAGAACAATGAACAATGGGACACCACATTTA
>JBFHKM010000007.1:0-49513 GCA_041595335.1 Sphaerochaetaceae bacterium | reverse complement strand
TCTGAATATTTCTCATCTATCATAACAAGATCCTCCATGTTTGGAAGATATCTCGGTTATCCTGATTTCGAAAGGTGTGTAAAACGTTTGATGGATACATATATGATCCATAAAATGCTGCACTTCATTTCATTTTGCTGAACAATTTCTTTAAAAACATCTCAGGTAAGATGTTGAATATCTAAAAATATCCACCCTATTTTTATGTAATTGTAAATTGATATTTTGTTGAAAAGTGAAAAAATTTCAAATGGATTGACTCAACTTCACTCATTTAAGACCACAAAAGTTAATAAAACATTGGCCCAAAAGAAAACTTGTATTTCATATTCAAACCTATTTTTGTTGTATAAAATTCTTTAATTTTCTCTAAAATCGCTTATTTAAACCAAAAAAAAGGGTTTTTCGCTTGTTATTCATTCTTTTTTTGTTGCTTTTTACCACATATATGATAATATTAATTTATCAAATAAATTGGAGGCCTTAAATGACTACTAGTGAAGAACTCTTAGCTCAGGTTGAAACTTACGAAGCAGAAAATGCTAAATTTACAGAAAAAGGTGTAAAAGCATCTGCTGCACGTGCAAGAAAAGCTCTTTCAGAGATTTCTAATCTCTGCAAAATTCGCAGAAAAGAAATTATGGAAGAAAAAAACAATATGGCTTAAGCTATGTTTGTATTAAAAAAGAGGATGTTATAACTTCCTCTTTTTTTTATGTCCAAAATATTTTATGAATTTGATTGCTGAAATGATTCATCATACTCTACATTGATGACATGGCAATTGGCAAGTCCATACTTTCTAATAACTTCACTTACAAAGGACTTTCTGACGCAGAGTACTAAATCTATGTCCATCTCTATAAGTTTGTTTATAAGAGCATTGAAGCCCTTCCCTCTTAACTCCAGTCTTCCCACCTCATCTATAAGAACGGTTTTACTCTCTGAGGAAATGTTGATCTCTTCAATCAATGTATCACAAGCAATATCAAAGCCATTGGGTTCCAGATAAAATCTTCCAAGCTTTTCATACGCATCATTGCCATACTCACTCATTATAAGAATTTTTTTTCCATCATTTATATCCTGAAGATAGAATTCTTTTTTTTGGGGATCTGATAACGAAAGAAATCCAAGATACTCCATCTCATGCCCCTCAATTAAATGTTTGGCATAGGTTGTTTTTCCTGAATTTTTTTCTGCGCTTATTATAGTTACTTGCATGTTTGAAATTATACTAGAAAAGACTGCAATACATCAAATGCTCTCATTGAATCTTCTCTATTGATAACAAAAGTGAGTTCACTTTTTGTTGAAACTATCTCAATTACGTTGATTACTTCCCAAGCAAGCTTTCTTACAGCTTCATATACAATACCTGGGGTTGCCATAAACTCTCCTGAAAATACAAGAGAAAGAGCTACAAGATCATCTTTCTGATGAAGGATTTCTTCGCCAATAGCGATTTCATCAACAATATCTTTATATTTCTCACTGACTGAAACTGATATTTCATGTGATCCCAAAGAAACATTCAAGAAATCACCTTTTTCAGTTGATACTTCATTATATAATTTTGAAAGTTTTGAGATGAACTTATCATTTCGAACAATGTTTAAATCACATATTTTTGTCTTCATGACAATCTCATAATCAACATTGATTTTCTTTTCTGCGCTATCTCTAACTTTGAGTTCCTCACCATAACGGCGAATGGCCATAACTATAGCACTGTGTTTTACACTTTTACCATAGCTATCTTCTACCTCTTGTTTGATTGATGAGGCATAATTACTGAAAGAAAGAATACCTCTCACCAACATTTCGTGAATAAAAGGGGTTTTGTCTATAATTCTTTTTACACAACTGCTAACTGACTCTGCCATATAATGCCTCCAATACTTTGTTAATATAATCACATTTTATAAAAATTTGCAACAGATTTTGTACAAAAAATACATTTTGTTTCAAATAAAATTTATTAAAGTTCAAAAAACACCTTTTTATAGCAAATCTACTGGATTTATTATTTAATTTTAGTAATCTTAACCAAAGGATTAACAATTATGAAAAAACTAATAGGATGCCATCTATCCAGCAGTAAAGGATATGAAGCGATGGCAAAACAAGCAGAAGAACTTGGAGCCACAACATTTCAATTCTTCACAAGAAACCCTCGTGGAACGAAAGCAAAAGCGCTGGACTTAGAAGATATAACAAAATTCAAAGAAATATGGAATACCCCATATGTAGCCCATGCTCCTTACATATTGAACCTGTGCTCAAAAAGAGAAGATTTGAGAGAACTGGCTGTTGAAATAATAATGGACGATTTGCAGCGATTGACTACAATTGGCTGTCCTTATTACAACATTCACCCAGGCTCCCATACTCAGCAGGGAGCAGATATTGGTATGATTCAAATTGCAGATGGTATAAATGAAATACTGAAGGTTGATACTCCTGTTACTTTCTGCCTTGAAACAATGAGTGGAAAAGGAACAGAGATGGGTCGAACTTTTGATGAGCTCAAAGCAATCTATGATCGAATTGATAGAAAGGACAAAATTGGTTATGTCCTTGATACCTGTCATATTTTTGATGGTGGATATGATATAAAAACTGAGCTTGATCTTGTTATTGATAACTTTGATAGAACTCTTGGACTTAAAAATTTAAAAGCAATTCATTTGAACGATAGCAAGAATATATTGAATTCACATAAAGACAGACATGAAAAGCTAGGTGAAGGAAATATAGGTCTGGATGCCATTGAACAAATCGTAAATCATCCGAGTTTAAAAAGCCTTCCTTTTATCTTGGAGACACCAAATGAACTTGATGGATATAAAAAAGAAATAGCATTGATCAAGAATATGTGTAAATAACTACATGTAGTGTTACTTTTTTCTCTAATTAGCCAATTAAGGGGATACGTAACACTAGATTTTTATTATTTTTTTTATTATATTAATCTTGAAATAATTAAAGTAGGTAAACATATGAGATGTCCAAAATGTGGAAGTTTAAAAGATAAAGTATTAGAATCAAGACAAAATTCACAAGGCTCCAGTATCAGGCGTAGACGTGAATGTCTAGAATGTGGATACCGTTTTACTAGTTATGAGAAAATTGAAGAGAAAACAATCACTGTAATAAAAAAAGATGGCAGAAGCCAACAATTTGATATAAAGAAGATTGAAAGAGGAATTAGAAGCTGTACTGAGAAATTGGATATATCTGAGGAGATATTGAATCAACTTTTAGATGATATTGAAGATGCAGTTGCTGAACAGGCAGGTCATGATAGAAAGATAAAATCTTCAGACATTGGTGAGGAAGCTTTGAAACAGCTCTCCACTATAAATACTGTGGCCTATGTTCGCTTTGCTTCTGTATACAGAGCTTTTGAAGATTTGGACCAATTCATTCAAGAAATTGAGAGATTGAACCTTCGTGAGAAATCAGAAAATTAGATTTAAATAGAATTGTACTGTTTTCGATTCAACTAATGGTATATCATATATATGCAAAGTAAAAAGGAGATATATTAGGTTTAGACCCAATAAATCCCCTTTTTTTATTTCAACCAAAATGCCAATACATCTAAATCAAGACATATCAGCATTCAATATCAAAGATTAATCATGAATGTACTGTTTTAACTCTTCAAGTTTTTCAGCCAATTCTTTTTTAGTTGCAGCTTCAGCTACGAGTCTTAGATAAGGTTCTGTGTTACTCTTTCTGATATTGAACCACCATGTTGGATATTCAATTCTATAACCATCAAAGTCATAAAGTTTCTCACAGTCTTTAGCATAAACGTCTTTCAATGTTTCCATAACTTTATCTTTATCATTGATTTTGAAGTTAATCTCACCACTAGATTCATAATGAATTATTGATTTCATCACTTCACTGAAGCTCTTTCCTTCTCTCTTATGATTAGATACTACAGAAAGCATCATCAATGTTGCAAACATTGCACTATCACAGTTGTTAAATTCTTTGAAATAGTAATGGCCTGCAAGTTCTCCACCAAAGACAGCACCTGTCTCTCTTAGTTTTGATTTAGCATTAACATGTCCAACTTTCCAAAGGTCAATTTCAAATCCTAATTTTGCAAGATAATCTGTTGTTGATTTGCTGGTTCTGATATCACATACTGCAATCTTCTCACCTGGCATATCAATCATTTTTTCACCTAATAGAGCCATTGCATGGTCAGCATTGATATATGTACCCTTCTCATCGATGAACATAACTCTATCTGCATCACCATCATAGATGATACCAAGATCACATTTGTTATCAACAACTGCTTTTTGAAGCTGTTCACATGTTGTAGGATCTAAAGGATTTGGTTCATGATTTGGGAATGTTCCATCCATATCAAAGTTTAAGTAGATATGGTTTGGTCCCAATAAGTCTTTTACGATTAAAGGAGCAACACCATTGCTGCAATCTATAGCTAGTTTTAAATTTGAGAAATCTGGTTGATATTTTCTTAAGAACTCTAGGTAAGCTTTTTTAGCATCCACTACTTTAACAGTTCCTCTTTTATCACTTGGAACTTTAACAACTGGTTCATTGTTGACCATCTGCTCTAGTTCTTTAAGACCAGTCTCACCACCAACAGGAATAGCAAATTCTCTACTGATCTTCAGTCCGTTGTATTCTTTTGGGTTATGAGAAGCTGTAATTTGAACACTTGCTTTGCAGTGGTAATAAACAGTTGAGAAATATACCATTGGAGTTGTTGATCTACCAATTGAAATAACATAGTTACCTGAATCCATAACACCTTGTGTCAATGCTTCGTATAAACTATCACTGCTCAGTCTGATATCTCTACCAACCAATACTTCATTTGTTTTCAATAATTTTGGTAGAAAGAATCCAACTTTGTAAGCCAAATCTTCATCAATGTCCTTTCCAAATACGCCACGAATATCATAAGCTTTAAATGCGCCCATATTATAATCTCCTGTATTTTATTTTTCATTTTATCTTGCATCAAACCATTTACCAGTTAATGAAGATTCTAAATGTTCATTTAAATGCTCAGGTATGAGAATCTCTTTTGCACAATCAAGAGCAAAGTTATCACTCATACCAGCTATATAATCATAAATTAACAGATCAGAATTACCTTCTTTTTCTATATATTTACTTTCCATCTCACTTACATGCTGTGCAAAACCAGATGCAAGCATATTTTTTTCGTTTTGATATAATTCTACATCAGCACCAAATTCACTGTATAATGAATTTAGGTAATCTGCAATAAGATTTAGCAACCTTGTAAAATATTTTCTGTATCCATCTAATAAAGGAGAGCGATAAATTTTATCGTAGTTGAACTGTTTCATGACCTTTATAGCAGAATATTTCTCCTCACTGAAGCTTATTCCATTTTCTTCATTGCTATTTTCAATCAAATCATTTACCAATGTGTCAATTATTTGACCATTGTCTGGTCCAAGAACTTCTCTGGCAACGGTTGGCTGTTCATCCTTATCTATCAGTTTCAATCGACATGCATCTTCGAAATCTCTACCAAGATAAGCAATGGAATCACAGAATCTGACCACACATGCCTCGTACGTTGCTGGTATCAAGTCTTTTTTACTTGTAATATTCTCCAAGTTTTTGATTTTGAACTCTGGATGTATGTTTTTTTCTGTTGTCTCACCACAGTGACATACAATGCCATCACGGACAGCGTATGTTAGATTCATACCCTCACCACGATGAGAGAGAAAATCAACAACACGAAGAGAGTGTATTTCATGCTCAAATGGAGGAAATCCTGCATTGACTCTCATCTCATTTATTATCGATTCTCCTAAATGTCCAAACGGAGTGTGTCCCAAATCATGTCCCATACCAATTGCCCAAGCAAGCTCTCCATTTAAATCTAGTCCACGACTTACAGTCGATGCAATTGATGCAACATGCAAGCAGTGCTCCATTCTAGTGCAAATGTGATCATTGCTGGGAGCATAAAAGACCTGAGTTTTGTGTTTCAACCTTCTGAAAGCTGAAGAATGAATTATTGCTGTGGTGTCTCTATAATATTGACTTCTAACATCTTGTACTCTCTTCTTCTCTCTTTTTTGAAGTTGCTGATCTGAAAGTTCATTTAGTAAGTTTTTATTAATCATTCCCATACCCCGTAAATTATGATATCATTTAATAATCAAAATTTCCACTAAGGAGTTCTTATATGAATAATTTTCTATTGCAAACACTTGTACTGATATCATATTTAGTATCACTCTTTATTATAATTCACTTTCTTTTTTCGAGAGAAGGAGGATATTGGATTGTCCCATTGCTGATAAACATATTCGTTGTATCTCTTCAAGGAATATCAATTATCAACAACAATGGCGGACAGCTGCCGTTTGATAATAAAATATTAGAAGGTCTTCCAATTTTCTTTACAACAAATGCGGGATATTACATTTCATTAATTATTTCTTTATTGTGGTTATTTATGGTACTTACAATGCACTATGGCATTGGTAAGAATAAAAAACCTGTTGAAAAGAGAAAGCAGATGATGAAAAAAAACTATTACGGTGCTCTATATACTGAAAAAATTGAAAAAAGAGAATTCAAAGACAGAAAGAAAAGCCGTGAGTTAAAGAAACTTTATGGAGCTAAGTCACCAAGTGTGACTCAATATTCAAAAGAATGGATTGATAGCTTTGATAAGACTTAAGGATTTGTTATGAAGAACTATTTTTTTTGTGGAATAAAACATTCAGGAAAAACAACACATGCAAAGATATATGCGAATGCTATTGATATTCCCGTATATGACGCAGATGATTTGATATTAGAAATGATAAATGGATATACCATAAGAGAATACTATCGAGAATTTGGAAAGCAAGCTTTTTTATCAAAAGAGTATTCAGCTATAAATAAATTCTTAACAGGCAATACAGATGATAAGGTTCTATCCCTTGGAGGTGGTGTCTGCGATAATGCTGACACCATGAATCTTCTAAAAAATAATGGAATCATCATATTTATTAGAGTTGATGAAGAGACTCTATATAAAAGAATAGTCAAAGATGATATTCCTCCATTTCTTGAAGGGTCCCCCAGAGAGAAATTTCATGATCTCTTCATAAATAGAGAAGAAAAATATCTTAAATATTCAGATATAGTAATAGAAGTACAAGATGCTCCTATCTCAGAGACTGCTCAAATTATTAGAGCAGAAATAGGTAAATGGAAAAAAAATGGCACACAATAGTTTCGGAAAAAATATAAGTATCACCACATTCGGAGAATCACACGGACAGGCAGTAGGAGTTGTTATTGATGGTTTGAAACCCAATTTCCCACTAGATTTAGAATTTGTTCAAAGTGAGATGGATAGAAGAAGACCTGGAGGTAATTCCCTTGGAACACCTAGAAAAGAATCAGATACCATCAAGGTTTTATCAGGTCTTTATCAAGGTAAAATAACAGGAACTCCTCTGACCATGGTTATTGAAAATACAAACCAAATATCAGCAGATTATTCAAACATTGAAGAAGTCTTCAGACCAGGTCATGCAGATTATACTTACTTCAAAAAGTACGGTATAAGAGACCCACGTGGTGGTGGTCGATCAAGTGGTAGAGAGACATCAGCTAGAGTTGCAGCAGGCGCTGTTTCAAAGCTATATCTCAAAGAAGCAGGCATAAAAATTGAAGCTGCTATTACACAGATTGGAAACATCAAATTAGAGAAAGATGAGATAAACTGGGAAGAAAGAACAAACAATGAGCTCTACTGTCCTAACAAGAAGAAAGCAGAATCAATGGCAGCATTGATAAATGACTTGAGAGATAGAGGCGATAGCGTTGGTGGTATAATTGAATGCAGAATTACTGGACTTCCTGTTGGCCTTGGAGATCCTGTTTTTGATAAAATCGAAGCAGTGCTTGCCCATGCAATAATGAGCATTGGAGCTACCAAGGGATTCGAAATTGGCGAGGGCTTCAATGCAGCAACTCTGCATGGTTCTCAAAATAATGACCAAAGAAACAGTGAGGGATTTTTAACAAATCACTGTGGTGGAACATTGGGTGGAATCAGTACAGGACAGGACCTTGTATTCAGAGTAGCTTTCAAACCAACACCATCTATCTCACTACCACAGAGAACTGTTAACAAACAGAACCAAGATACGACAGTTGTCATTGAAGGTCGTCATGACCCTTGCATCTGTCCACGCGCAGTTGTTGTTGTAGAAGCAATGAGTGCCATAGTTATATTAGATTTATATTCACAATTATCCTTGGAGGCTAATTAATTGAACGATACTCCCTTAATTGTACAAAGTGATAAGACATTACTTTTAGATGTACACCATGAGCAATTTGACGAATGCAGAAATGAAATTTCTACTTTCTGCGACCTTATTAAAAGTCCCGAACACATACATACATATGCAATAACACCAATTTCTTTATGGAATGCCGCTTCCTGTGGAATTGATAGCAAGAAAATAATTGCAACATTGACAAAATGGTCAAGATTTCCAATTGCAGAATCAATCAATTTCTTCATTGAAGATATTTCATCCAGATTTGGTAAGTTGATTCTGATGGAAGATGATAGAGAAGAAGCTTTGAAGAGACGACAGGAAGCTCCTGTTAAGAAAGTTGAGAAACCTTTAACAAATGATGAAATTGATGAGCGATTGAATAAATATTTACAGCAGAAAGCTGAAAATTCAAAACGCAAAAAAGAACTGAACAAGAAAAAAAGAGAGGGAAAGAAACTCACAGAAGAGGAAGAGATTCTTCTAAAAGAACTGTCCAACCCTGTTGGATCACTGATTGAGGAAGATAATAAAAAAGAAGGTGTGCTGTCTCCTTTTGAAGAGACCTACCTTCTTAAAATAACTGACAATCTTATTTATAGAATCATTGAAGCAAACAGAACTTTTGACGATATACTATTTAAAGCGGGAAACCAAAGCTTTGCATTGAGAAAGCTCTCTAGAGGTGAGGTTAAAGTTAGATTGATAAATCTTGGATATCCTGTAGATGATAGAATTCCTCTGAAGACAGGTATCCCTATTGATGTTGATTTCAACAAAACTACATCAGATGGAAAAGAATTTGCAATCAGAGAGTATCAAAAGAAAGCAGCTGATGCATTGATTGGTCAAGGTGGACCTGGTTCTGGTTATGGAACTGTTGTTCTTCCTTGTGGTTCAGGTAAGACAGTCATTGGTATGGAAATATTGAGACGTCTTTCAACAAGAACTCTGGTTGTTACAACTAACGTAGCAGCTGTTCACCAATGGATTAATGAACTTCTTGATAAAACAACTTTGACAAAAGATGAGATAGGTGAATACACTGGCGAGAATAAAAATGCAAAACGTGTTACAGTATGTACATACCAAGTTTTGACTTGGAGACCTGATAAAGTTGGTCCCTTCCCTCATTTTGAGTTATTAACAAAAGGTGAATGGGGACTCATCATTTATGATGAGGTACATATGTTACCAGCTCCTGTTTTCAAAGTTACAGCAGAACTTCAATCATTATATCGTGTTGGTCTTACAGCAACTCTTGTAAGAGAAGATGGAAAAGAAGATGAGGTTTTCTCATTGGTAGGTCCAAAACGTTTTGATGTACCATGGAGTGAATTGGAAACAACAGGCTTCATTGCTCAAGCTTTCTGCTATGAAATGCGTGTACCTCTACCTTTAGACCAAGAGGTTCCATATGCTCTGGCAAACAAACGTGAGCAGTTCAGAATAGCCAGCGTGAATCCTAGGAAACTTGAAATTGTTAAGCACTTACTGGAAAGACATGAAGGTGAATTCATACTTGTAATTGGACAATATCTGTCTCAATTAAAAGCTGTAGCTAAAGAGATCAATGCACCAATCATAACAGGAGCAACATCCAACAAAAAAAGAGATGAACTTTATACAAAGTTCAGAACTGGTGAGTTGAAAGTTCTTGTTGTATCGAAAGTTGCAAACTTTGCAATCGACCTTCCTGATGCATCTGTAGCAATACAGTTATCTGGTACATTTGGTTCTAGATCAGAAGAAGCTCAGAGACTTGGAAGAATTTTACGTCCAAAAGACATAAACAGTAACTTCTACTCTCTAGTGACTCAAAATTCATCTGAGGAAGAATTTGCATTGAATAGACAAAAATTCCTTGCAGAGCAAGGTTATCGTTACTCTGTAGAAGTTTATGACAAATAGGTATATAATTAACAATAGTTCAAATAATCAATTCTCAACAATTGATAGTAATTACAAGGAGAACTGACCAAAAATATTTGGTTAATAATTTTTATGAATAAAGAAACAATTTTTTTTAAGAAGTGGCTTGAAGATTTAGACAATGAGAAGTTTTACTATTTTGCAAGGAATTTCCTTCCACTGGTAACAACTCCTTATAATCAAATTGAAGTCAGTGAACAGCTTGTATCTTTTTTCTTAAATGAAGAAAATTCAAATACAATGTTAAGCACCATTGATGAAATAGACAGTCTCCTAATTGCGTTGTTCCACATAACAGGTGGTGCCAAATCATCAGATATTCTTAAACTATTGAGACCTTTTGAAAAAGCAACAAATACAGAAGATAATAACTTTACTTTCTACACGTATTTCAATAAAAATCCCAATATTGAAGAATTTGATTATGTTGAAATAATTGACCACATATCATCTCTTGCAAAAAGGATGATCATATTATCAAAAAATGGTGGATTCATTTTGAATCCTATATTTGGAGAGAAGCTCTTAGACAGGGCATCTCTTCTACCATTTATTGAAGTTGGAATTAAAGATAAAGATTATTTTGAGAACAGAAACTATATATCCTCTGAATTACTTAGAGGCTATTTCAGTATAATGAAGATCAATCAAACTTTAACATTGAATCAAAAAAAGAACATGCTACCTCCTCTGTTTCCAACATATGAAGCAGATGATATCATAGCTATTTCCGATATAATTGATAAGATGCTTCTTGATTTAAACATCTTCACACCTTTTGATAGTGTTGAATATGAATTACTTCAAAGCTTGATTGACCTCTCTGATTTTGAGTTATCAATACTTCTTATAACCAACTCTCTATCTCCTATTTTCGAAGCAGAAAATTCAACATTTAAATTTGCTGCTGAGCTGTTGAGATATTCTCTTACAATCAAATGTTTCACAAAAACATCTTTTGTTCTTTTAATAGAAGCACTTTCCATAAAATATAAAGTTGCAGTTGATGATTCATTCATACAGAATTTGATAGATTTGAAGATCTTCAATAAAACCAAACATGGTTACTTCATCAGTGATATTCAGACAAAAAAGGATATTTCAGAGACTTTAGTTTTTGATACAGACCTTTCTGTAAGATATCTTGGTGGTAGAGCCAAAGGTGATATTCTTTGGAGATTCACTCAGTTATCAAGTCTTGATACTCAAACAATATATCAACTTACAAAAGAAGATTTCAGAGATGCTCTTGATAGTCTTCTCAAAAAAGATGATGTATATAACTATGTAATCAAGAACAGTTTCAGTGGAGTGAACTGTCCTGCCCTGAAGTACCTTGATTTAGTGGAGAGACAGTACAGCCAGATCTCAATATATGATGGTATTGTGATCAAAGGAAATGAAAGGGTTGCTACTATACTCAGCTCTCATCCTGACCTGCAGGTCCATATCATCTCAAAATTGAGCGACAATATATTTTTGATGCGTCGTGATACAGAAAGTGTTTGGACTCGCATCATTGAAACAGCAGGACTTCTTGTTCCACGTAGAAAAGGCGATATCATTCAAAGTGATACTTTCTTTACCAATGAACAATGGAGAGTTGGAAAGGGCTATCATTTAAAGCCTGAACAACTTGGACTGATTCATAAGATCTCCCAGCTCTGTTTGAACGAGAACATTGATATGGCTGTCTTCACAAATCCTTTGGCTCAAAAGACCTTCTCTTCCAAAAAGATGAAGATCGCTATAGAGCTATTGGACTGCAGAAAAGAAGAGAAAGATGATTTAAAATCTAGATTATCTCTATGCATGATAATTAACAAATCTCAGCTTGCTGCACCACAGATTCTTGACACAAATATAAGTGCCAGCGGATTTGATTACCGAAGAAAGGTAAATGTATTCAAGATGGCATCAAAGACTGCTGGAAACATCGTCAAGATTGGCTACATGAAGCATGAGTTCTTGATGGTAGTGGATAAGGTTAAGACACTGGGTAACAATGAATACAATGTTGAAGCAAGACGTCTTCCAACTTTGGAGCCTGTAGATCTTCCAATAAATAAAATCTTCTTTGTAAAGATTACAAACTACATAACAGACTAAAATATGTAGAGACAAAGACAGTATTTATCAACAGAGCAACCTCTCATAAAATGCATCAGTATTTATGAGAGGTTGCTCTATTTTTATTGTTGCAAGATGCAGAGAATGTGTAATTCAAAATTGAGAGACGAATTACTGCTTATCTGTATACTTAATGATGTCATAAAGCTTGTTTTTAAAATCATCAACTTCAATTGGTTTTGCAATATGAGCATTCATACCACAGTCCATACATTTTTTGATGTCTTCAAGAAAAGCATTTGCAGTCATGGCAATGATTGGTATGCTTTTGCTATCAGCTTTTTTAGAACTTCTTATAGCTCTAACCATATCATATCCATCCATGACAGGCATCTGAATATCAGTAAGAATGAAATCATATGTTCCAGGTTCTGAATTCAAATATTTATCCAATCCATCCTGACCATTGTATTCCATATCGTAGGTCAACTTGAATTTATCTAAAATTTTGGAAGCAAGCAGCATATTTACTTTATTGTCTTCAATGAGTAAAACATTGTGATTTGCAAGAACCTTTTTATAGCTGGTCTCTGTATGTTTCTTGGGATTCTCGACCTTCTGTCTCTTTTTGAAATCTTGAATCTTAAGCGATACCTCTATTGTAGTTTTGGTTCCTTTTGAGATCTCACTTTCCATATTGATGGTTCCTCCCATAATAGCTAAATTCTTCTTAACTATTGGAAGTCCAAGTCCTGTTCCTTCAATATTGTTGACATCTGAAGTTGATGCTCTATAGAAAGGATTGAAAGCATTTTCAAGGCTCTCTTTATCCATACCTATTCCATTATCTTCTATAACAAATTTCCATTGATTGTATTTAGAATCATCTTTGGATTCAACATCCTTAACACTGACTTTTATGGTTGCTCTTTCAGGTGAGAACTTGATTGAGTTATTTATCACATTCTCCAAAATCTTGCTGAATACAACTTTATCAAATATTAGGAAAGGATTCTTTATATCAAGATCAACCTCAAGATTTTGATTCTTTTGGTTCATAAGTGCTCTCATTCGATCAAAGATCTCACTGAGAACCTCTCGAGCATCATGTGGCAAATTATTGAACACTATCTTGTTGCTTTCAATTCTACTCATGTCCAAAATATCATTGATCAAAGAAAGCAGATGTCTTGACGAATCCTTGATGATATTGAGGCTTTGCAGTACCTGCTGTTTGTCATCGATGTTATCGAGAGCCAGATCATTCATGCCAATTATCGCATTCAATGGAGTTCTTATATCATGAGACATTGCTGATAGAAATGTTGTCTTGGCAATGTTGGCACTCTGTGCAAATTCGAGTGCTTCAGCAAGTTCCTTATTTCTATCTTCATTCTCTCTGGTTAATTCTGTTATATCATCCCAAAATTCAGCAAATACTCTGGGTTCACCTTCAATTCGAATGATCTTTGAACGTTTGACTCTCTCCTCACCTTTATCATTTTTAAGTTTGAAGATGGTTATTGCAGAATCTTTGTTCTCAAGCATTTCATTGTAGATGCCTTCCAAATTTTGAGCTCTTTGAAAAGGAACATCTAATGCTATACTCAAATCCATCAAAGAGTCCTCTATTGATGTTACCAAAGTATGACCTTCAAATTTATAAAAGCTATCATCGGTTCTATGAGCAATCATCTCATCATTTGTAAAATCCATTCTAGTGAAAAGCTCATAGCTCTGATCAGATGACAATTTGAGCATCTGCTCATTCTTTACTTCAAGGTCCACATTCTCACCACCAGCAAAAGCCATGAGATCATTCGTTTCTGGATTTTGAATTATTTTGAATTTAAATTTTATGTAGAGCCTTTTTCCAAAGATATTCATTCGTAAAGTTTTTTGATTTTCAGAAATTCCCTTCTGGAAATTTGAACTCAATGTTTTTACATAATTTTCCTGTATATCATGTGATACTTTTTTATCAATGATGCTAGCACAGAACCTATCAATCAATTCTGTTTTATCAATTCTTGCAATGCGCTCATCTGTACTAGAAAATTCCAAAACTTCATTATCTTTGGAGATATTTACAATTGCATATATCAGTTGACTTGAATTTCTTATTTCTTGAAATGAAAGTTCATCTTGATATCGTTTCTCTGCTATTTTGAACTTTGTTATATCACGAGATGAGCCCAGTGCAATATTCATATCTTTATTCTCTTTTTCAAGAAAAGTCATCTCTGTATGGGACCAAATCCAGTTTGAATCCGTATTGGGTTTTGATCTGTACTCTCCTGAAGCTTGCATTGCTCCATTTCTTATTCTTTCAAAGATACCATCGAATATTGCTAAATCATCAGGATGTATTCTTTTTCTATAAAACTCTCTGGACTCAACTTGATAATCTGTAATTACGTTGAATAAATTCTTATTCATCGTAATTTCATCTTTTTCTATGTTGTATTCCCAAGATGTTATGTTGTTTCTCTCAAGTATCGTTATGAATCTTGATTCAAGTTTTTTGAATCTATTTATATCATTGCATGTTATTATTATTTTTGTTCGAAATCCCTCATCATCATAGATGGCTGACATCTTGACCTCACGCCAAGAATATCCTTCAGTTTTAAACTTAATCTTGCTATCAAAGCTTATGTAATCATTTTTACCAGATAGAATTCTATTGAAGCTTTCTTGGTAAGCATCTACAAATTCTGGATGAAAGATTTCAAATGTTTTCTCAAAAGTTACATAATCCTCACCAAAATCAAGATCTAAAGACGCTTTTCCAGCTTTGTTGACATGAATCAATTTGCTCTTTATATCATAGTTGAAATAAATTAGATTTGCATGGGCCAACGCCTTATCAAGCTGCTTCATTGTCAGCTGATTGGTCTTCTCTCCATTAACAAGTTCTGTAACATCACTTATATATCTTATATATGCCTGTCTATCATCCCAGTCTATCTTTTTATAACTGAGAGTTAGATATCTATCAATTGATTCAAAATATGAAACATTTTGTTTTTTAGAAGTACTTGCATTTTTATCAGAACTACCTGATGTATCGCTATCGTCCTCTACACCCCAAGATTTATCGTACAGAAGATTGTGCTTATCATTATCATCACAATTATTTAAAAACTGATCTCCAATTTTATTGGATCTCAACATTTCCTTACTTTCAATATCTATAATAAATACAGCGGAATTGATACCGTTGATAATTTTATCTTTTAAAAGAGCCTCACCAGTTTTATACTCATCCAAAATCTGCAGTTCCTGAGGTTTTAAGTCATGAAACATTCCAATCAGTCCCACAACAAGGTTTCCATCATACAAAGGCACTTTTGTTGTTGATACATGATAATGTTGGTGTTGCATTTCATGAATTGGAGTGCGAACTTCATAAGTCGCTCCAGTGAAAACGATGGAATCAGCTTCCTGAAAATATTCTGCATCCTCTCTAGAAATGAAATCAAAATCATCCAAGCCAATCAGCTCTTCTTCAGTTTCTATACTTACGGATTCCAAAAATTTAGAATTTGCACCAAGATATTTGCCATCTCGGTCTTTATAAAAAATTGCGAGAGGAAGGTTTTCAAATAAGGTTTTATTTCTCAAAACATCTTTAATCTGTATCTTCTCATTTACTACAGCCATGGCTCTCTCTCTCCAATGTAATTCGTCATTTTGTATTCAACCAAACAGAATGTTTATCCTGCCAAGATCAAAACAATAATTAGAACAAAAATTATATTATTTTGTCATTCATTATTTATTATATGTCATAATTAGGATTTTTTGTAAAAAAAAAACCAAAATTGCAAAAATTAGTAAAAATTTATTAAAATCATAGCTCAATCAATTAAAAAACAATCAGATTTATTATATTTTTGTGCTAATCAACAACAATTCCAATATAAATTGGTATTCTTATTGAAAAAATTCCATTTCTTACCTTCAAAACTACAAAATTAATCTAGAGCTTCTGTACTATCATGAGATCTCATATTCCTCATAAAACAAAACCTGACCAATAAAAACAGGATAAAATCCAGTTGATTGGAATCATTTGATATTTAAAAAGAACGTACCAACTCTGCAATTTTTGATGCAAATTTGGTACGCTTGTTTCAGTAGTTCTTAAAATTTAACTGATGTTTAGAATTCAGGTTTTATCCAATGTGGATAATGATAACCTGTAAATGCTTCAAACTGGAGCTTTCCTTGTTCAAGCAGCATTCGCTTGCCATTATAGGTACTGCAACCAGCTGCAGAAGCTTTTTTCAAGAACTCTGTATAGTCTGGCTTGTAAATCAGATCGTAGACGAATTCATTTCCTGTAAATTCGAAATCAGGAACAGGACTCTGCCCTACTGTCTCTCCCATTCCAATTACAGTTGTCTGAACAACTAAATCTACCTTTCCTTCATATTTCTTTATGTTCTCAAGAGTGTCCCAATTGCTCATTGTCTCTTCTGCCAGATGAATTGCTTTTTCTTTTGTTCTGTTGACTACAGTGACCTTCACATGATGATTTTTTAGAGCCCAAACTACAGCTCTAGAAGCACCACCTGCCCCGATTACCAAAGCAGTTTTTATTTTTTCTTCTGCTATCTCAGTTTCAATTGGAGCTAAGAAACCATAATAATCAGTATTGATGCCCTTCCACATTCCTTGAATTCTTGTGACTGTATTGCAAGCTCCAATCTGTTTTACCTCTCGACTGATTTTTCCAAGATATGGTAATACATCTCTTTTATGAGGAACTGTTACTGAAAATCCATGAATTTGAATCAATTCAGCGAGTTTGAAGAATGTTCTTACCTTATCAACAAGGAATGGAACATATATTGCATTGTAATGAATGGAATCAAAACCGGGATTGTGAATCTTAGGAGATGCTGTCTGTAAAACAGGATTACCAATGATGCCATAAACATTTGTTCTGGAGTTCACCATATCTGCTCTGTACAACAGTTTGAGATCTTTTGGAGTCAACTGACCAGGTGCTGTTTGGTTTTCTGATGCAAAAGTTAGCATTGATCCAATCTTTTTGTACAGTATTCTTGTGCACACACCATAATCGCCCATTGCAACAACAATTTTTTCTTTTACATCTTTCAATTCCTGTTGAATTCTAAATATGGTCACAACATCTACGATATTATTTGGAGTAACTGCTACTTTAGGAATATCTCCTTTCTTAGCAAGTTTGGTGATCTTTCCAAAGAGTTCCGCTGGTACTTTTTCGAAGTCATGATAACTTCTAATAATTCTGATTCCTTTGGCTCTTAATTCAGCTTCAAAATCATGGCGTACATCAGTTTCTGCATCCTTAACTTTCAAATCAGACTTTTTGACATCATCTTCAATATCTACATAACTAAAATCACCCTTCAAAACGATATCACGCAAAATAGATATTCTGGTTTTATCATTCAGCTTTGAAGCGCCACCATCACAGACTCTTCTAAAAGTAGCAATAGTTGGTAATGCGCATAAGCGAGGAAAGATCTGTGCGCTTATAAGCTCACCCTCTTCTAATAAATCTAATCTTAATTCGACCATGTCGATATATTCTTTATTTCTTTCTACTTGTTTTAAAGCGGCTGTTAATGTTCGCTCACTGGTGGTTAAACAGATCAACTGAGATTCTCCTTGTTGTCATTGAAAACTACATTATGATATGCTATATAATAACCGTAAAACAACCAACTATCAACACACTAATGGAGAAAAAATAATGGGAACCCTACAAGTTCAGGATATAAATCTTGCTTTTGGAGACAGAGACATCCTTTCTAATATAAATTTCACACTAAATGAAAAATCACGATGCGCACTTGCAGGTGGTAATGGTAGTGGAAAGACAACACTTTTGAAGGTCATTTGCAAAATAATTCCCTCCGATAGCATCAAATGTAGCATGACAAAAGGTCTCAGAGTTTCATATCTTCCTCAAAGTGATATCGTTTTTGAAGGTGCCACTTTATATGAAGAAGTTGAAAAAGGTTTTTTCCGTTTTAACGATATGTTGATACGAAAAAAAGAACTGGAAAACAAGCTATCTCATATAAAAGAAGGAGACAATGTTGATTCAGAACTTCTGGAGTTGCATGAGATTCAGGAAGAACTTTTAAACAGTGGCTATTTCGACCGTAAGATAAAAATCGAACAGATTCTCAAAGGTCTTGGTTTTGAAAGTCAAGATTTATATAGAGAATGCAGTGAGTTCTCTGGAGGATGGCAGATGCGTATAGCTCTTGCAAAAATCCTTGTTGAGAACCCTGATATGATGTTCTTAGATGAACCTACCAACTACCTTGATATTGAAGCAAGAATTTGGCTCAAAAACTACCTCAAAGTTTATAAAGGTGGATTGATGCTTGTATCTCACGATCAAGATTTCTTAGATGAGACAGTAAATGAAGTTTACGAACTCTTCAATGGTCAACTTACAAAGTATGTTGGAAACTATTCAAGTTATGTTCGTCAAAGAGAAGTTGAGCTCGAACAGAAAGAAAAAGAATGGAAGAGACAGACTGAGATGTTTGAGAAGACAGAGCAGTTCATTGAGAAATTCCGATACAAAGCTACCAAAAGTAAGCAAGTTCAAAGCAGAATCAAGCAACTTGAAAAAATTGAGATAGTCCAAGTTCCATCTCATCTGAAGAAGATGCATTTCACATTTCCTGAAGCTCCACACAGTGGTAATGAGGTACTCAAGGTAAATAATCTTTCTAAAAGTTATGGCGACCATCACATTTTCAACGATCTATCATTTCTTGTCAGCAAAGGTGACAGACTTGCAGTAACAGGTCGTAATGGTGAAGGTAAATCAACATTGCTTAGAATGTTATATGGCCAAGATAAAGACTATGAAGGTGAGATCATAAATGGTACCGGTGTAAAAATTGGTTACTTTGCTCAAGATACTGAAAAAACTTTGAATCCTTCAAACGATCTCATGGAAGAAATTGCATCCGTCACACAGACATCTGATCTACCGAATCTCAGAAACTATCTTGGTGCTTTCCTTTTCTCAGGTGATGAGGTATTCAAAAAGATCAGTGTTTTAAGTGGTGGTGAGAGATCAAGAATAGCACTTCTCAAAATATTGATGAATCCTGTAAACCTTCTAATTTTAGATGAACCTACAAACCACCTTGATATAAATTCAAAGGATATGTTGATTGAAGCTCTTAAAGGCTATGATGGTACCATGATTTTTGTATCCCACGATACTTATTTTATTGAACACCTTGCAACCAGAATTCTTTATTTATCAGAAGATGAACCAACTTTCTATGAAGGCGATTATCACTATTTCAAAACCAAACTTGAGGAAAAAGAAAAAGTTGAGAATGAGACAAACAACAGCTCATCAGACAATGAAGAAGAAGAGTTAAGCAGTGGTGCTTTGAGCTACAAGGCTCAAAGAGAGAAAAACAATCGACTCAACAAGCTGATTAAGATCAATGAAAAACTTCTTGATGAGAATGAGATACTTTCAGATAAAGTCAGCTCTCTTGAAAATGAGATGGGAAAGGTTGAAGTCTACAGTGATGCTGAGAAAATAACAAAAGTCATGGCAGATAAAGAAGCTCTTGAAAATAAAATTGAAGAGAAAGAAGAGCTATGGATGGAAAATGAAGAGGAAATTGCTTCTCTCAAAAAAGAGTTAAATCTATAATGAGTATAAGTCTAAATAAATACTTTGATAAAATTGTATTGGCATCTGCATCCCCTGCCCGTCGTCAGATATTGCTTGACCAGGGACTAGATGTTGAAGTCAGACCTACAAACAGTGATGAAAGTCTTGATGATTTGAAAGATTTGAAAATCGAAGAGCAGATTGAAGAACTTGCAAAACGAAAATTGAAATCATATGAGATGAAATATGGCCTATCTGATATTCCAGTTCTTTGCTGCGATACTCTAGTTTACTTTGAAAACACTTTAGTAGGTAAGGCAAATAGCAAAGAAGAGGCCTTTGAAACCCTATTGAACTTCAGTGATAAGCATCAGATGGTCTATACCGGTTACAGCTTGTATCTACCAAAATTTGGTATATACAGTGGTTGTGATGAAGCAACTGTTCTTTTCAAACATCTAGATTCTGAATTTATAAGAAATTACATAAAAACAGGAGAATGGGAAGGTGCCGCTGGTTCCTACAGAATACAGGGGAAAGGTAGAACATTAATTAAAGATACTTTAGGTGATTTTAACACCATTGTGGGGTTGCCACTTTCAGTCATTTCTGATTTAATGAAGTCAACTCTGTCCTAGATAGAGAAATTTCCGCTCCTTTTGGAGTGAGATATATACGAAGGGTGACGACCCTGCAATAGCAAAGTGCGCTAGAGCTTGTTTTTGTCGTCAGTATAGGAGGATATTATGTCCGTAGTTACAATGAAAAGCCTATTAGAATCAGGCGTACATTTTGGTCACCAGACCAAAAGATGGAATCCAAAGATGGCACGTTACATTTTCTCACAGAGAAATGGTATTCATATCATCGATTTACAGAAGACTTCAACTTGTATTGTTGAAGCTTACGATGCAGTTCGCAATATCGTAAAAGATGGCAAGACTATCTTATTTGTTGGTACAAAAAAACAAGCTCAACTTGTTATTGAAGAAGAAGCTAAACGCTGTAACATGCCTTACATCAACAATCGTTGGTTAGGTGGTATGTTAACAAACTTCACAACAATCAAAAAATCAATCGCAACATTAAAGAAAATTGAAAAAATGGAAAGCGATGGTACATTCGAATCTCTAACAAAGAAAGAAGTTTCTTTATTAACAAAACAAAAAAGTAAATTAGAGAAAAACCTTGGTGGTATCAAGGATATGAAAGAATTACCTGGTGCTGTATTCATTATCGATACAAAGAAAGAAGCAATTGCTGTAACAGAAGCTAAGAAATTAGGTATCCCTGTAGTAGCTGTTGTTGATACAAACTGTGATCCAACAGATATCACTTTCCCAATTCCTGGTAACGATGATGCTATCAGAGCTATTTCATTGTTCGTAGAAATTATTGCTAACGCAGTAGTTGATGCAGATAACGAAGCTGGTATTCAAATTGTAGAAACATTGACAGATGAAGCTGATGAAAAAGAAGAAGTTGCAGAAGTTGAAGAAGAAGTAGTATTCTCTTCAGACGAAGATCTTTCAAATTTCGAAGCTACAGATAAGGAAGAAGTTAAAGAAGAAGAAGTTGTTACAGCTGTAACTGACGGAATCGAAGTTGACGAAAAAACTTTATACCAAGACTAGGAAGGAACATTATGGAAATTAAAGCTGCTACAGTTAAAAAATTACGTGACGCTACAGGCGCAGGTATGATGGATTGTAAAAAAGCATTAGTAGCTGCTGAAGGCGATTTCGCTTTAGCAGAAAAGCACCTAAAAGAAATGGGTCTTGCTGCTGTTGCTAAAAGAGCTGACCGTGCTACTGAAAACGGTAGAATTTTTACTAGAATTACACCAAAGAAGGCTGTTTTACTTGAATTAACTTGTGAAACTGACTTTGTATCAGGTAATGAAGACTTTGCTAAACTTGGTGAAGAAATGATTGATGTAATTATTGAAAAAAATTACACAAGCATTACTGAAGAACTTGAACTTATGGTTAAAAACTTAATCGCTGTTATCAAAGAAAACATGACTGTTAAAAACGTTCTTGTTTTTGATTTAGCAGACAATGATTATGCTACAACATATATTCATGGTGCTGGTGAGAAGGGTGTTCTTGTTGAATTCAAAGCTGATAAAGCTGAAGCATTCGAAAATGAAGAAATCAAAGAATTCTGTCACGATTGTGCATTACACGTAGCAGCTTTCACACCAACTTACCTAAAACCTTCAGAAATTCCTCAAGCTGATATTGATGAATTAACTGGAATCTTCACAAAGCAAGCTCAAGGTATGGGCAAACCTGAAAAGATTATTCCAAATATCGTTAAAGGTATGTTAAGCAAGAACAACGCTCAAGTTTGTTTCTTACAGCAGGCATTTGTTAAAGATGACAAAATGTCAGTTGAAGCAAAAATGAAGCAGGTAGCAAAAGCTGCAGGATTTACATTAGAAATCACTGGTTTCCAAATGTTCTCAGTTGGCGCTTAAGTCTGATTAATACTTAATAATTGAAAGCTCACTGGTGCAAACTGGTGAGCTACTTGTTAAAAAGAGGTAAATTATGGAATCTATAATAAAAACTTGTGAAAGTAAAATGCAAAAGACAGTTATTGCCTTAAATAACGAATACACCACTCTTAGAACTGGTCGTGCAAGCTCTGCTTTATTCAACAACATCAATGTTGAATATTATGGTGCTCAAACTCCTTTATCTCAGGTTGGTACCATCAGTGTTCCTGAAGCAAGAATGGTAGTTATTCAACCTTGGGACAAAACAGTTCTTCCTGCAATTGAAAAAGCTATCCTAAAGAGTGATTTAGGATTGACTCCTAACAATGATGGAAAATTAATCAGAATTAACTTCCCAGCTCTTACTGCAGATCGTCGTAAAGATTTAGCTAAACAAGCTAAACAGATCGCAGAAAAAAGCAAAGTTTCAATTCGTAACATTCGTCGTGAAGCAATGGATGAAATCAAAGCATTAGAAAAGAAATCTGAAATCAGTGAAGATGAACAGAAGACTGCAGATGCAAGAATTCAGAAATTGACTGACCAATATGTTGCAGAAATTGGCGAAGTTTCAGCTGCTAAAGAAAAAGAAATCATGGAGATCTAGTATGGATGAAAAGGACTTAATACATCTTGGAATAATTATGGATGGTAATGGAAGATGGGCAAGTGCTCGAAATTTACCTAGGACTGCAGGACACCTTGAAGGCTTAAAAGCTCTAAGAAAATGTATTCTCGGAAGTATTTCCAACAATATTAAGTTCTTATCCCTCTATGCTTTTTCAACAGAAAATTGGAAGCGACCTGATCAAGAAGTTAAATATTTACTTAATTTGGTCGCAACCAAGTTACCAGCAGAATTAAAATTCTACAACAACAATGGTATTCGAATTTTAGTCAGAGGTGATGTATCTAATGTACCTCCTAAAGTTGCAGCTGCTATCAAAAAAACAGAAGACGCAACAGAAAACAATTCAACTATAACAGTAATTATATGTTTCAATTACGGTGGTCAAAACGAAATTGCTACAGCTGTTAACAAAATAATTGAAGAAAAAATCCAAACCCCTATTACTCCAGAAATTATCAGAGAGCACATACAGTACCCTTTTGTACCTTCAGTGGACATGATTGTACGCTCGGCAGGTGAAAAAAGATTGAGTAATTTCCTTTTATGGGAAAGTGCCTACTCGGAATTTGGTTTTTATGATAAGCTATTTCCAGAGTGGAATGAAGATTTTATAAAAGTGATAAAAAGTGATTTCCAAAAACGAACTAGAAAATTCGGAGGTCTTGGTAAATAAATGTCATCTTTTAAAAAAAGATTAACTACAGTTTTAATAGGTGTTCCAGTTGTACTAATAATAGTATTTGCATTACCACAATTTAACCATTTGGCATTTGCTATTGGAGCAACAATATTTGCAATCTTGGGTTCAAAAGAGATGGCAGATATTATTTCAAAAAAAAGTGGTTGCAAATTAAACTTCTCACCTTATATTGGAGCAATCCTACCGATCTCCCAATGGTTGTCTATTCAATTTGGAATTTCAAATTTAACAAATTTATTTTTGATTTTTTTGGTTCTGTTCTCATTCTCAAGAGAGATATTTCAGGGCGCAAATCAACAGAAACCTTTTGATAAATCACTGGAAACAATTGCTTATGATACCTTGGTTATAATTTATCCAAACTACCTTGTTTCCTTCATTATAGGATTCAGTGTTTTTTACAATGCATCAGCATTGTATGCTCTGTTCTTCTTACTTGTATTCTCAAATGATATATTTGCTTATATATTTGGAATTTCATTTGGAAGAAAGACAAAGGGAATTTTCAAGGCAAGTCCAAACAAAAGTTTAGTTGGATTCATTGGTGGCATTTTGAGCTCAATTGCAATTGGCATAATCTGTTACTTCATAATTCCAACTATCTCTGATACTATTTCGATTCTCTCTACAGCAATAATTGCTTTACTTGTAGCTCTTTCAGCTAACATTGGTGATTTGGTAGAATCAGTGATCAAAAGATCATCAGAGGTCAAAGATTCAGGAGATATCATTCCAGGTCGCGGTGGCGCACTTGATAACTTAGATTCAATTCTAACTGCAGCACCTGTTTTTTATATTTTGTTACAAATTCTAGGAAAATAATAAATGAAAAAAGTTATAATTCTTGGCGCAACAGGTAGTATTGGTACTACCTGTTTAAATTCTATTAGAGAAAATAAATTACCTTTAAACGTTGTTGGAATCAGCGCAAATACCCAAGTTCAAAAACTTGAGAAAATTGGTGATGATTTCCATGTTAGATCTCTTCACATTGCTTCAAACAGAGCTCATTGTGATTGCTTTGATTATTATAACTCCATAGGTGAACTACTAGATAGTACTGAATGTGATATCGTTTTGAATGGTATATCAGGCTTCGAAGGTCTGGCTGCAAGTACAGAGGTACTCAAGAGAGGTCTGGACTTGGCTCTCGCCAATAAGGAATCTGTTGTATCAGGTGGTTCCTACATATTCAAGCTTGCGGAGAAAACAGGAAGTAAGATCATCCCTGTCGACAGTGAGCATTCTGCTATAAAAGCACTGCTTGATGCTCATAACAGCTCACATGTAGACAAACTCATAATTACAGCAAGTGGAGGTCCATTCAGAACACTTCCTCTTTCAGAATTCAAAAATATTACAGTTGAAAGAGCCCTCAATCATCCAACTTGGAAGATGGGTAAGAAAATCACAATTGACAGCTCCACTCTGGCAAACAAAGCTCTTGAAGTAATTGAAGCTTCATATCTCTTTGATTTTGATAAAGACCATATTGAAGTTGTGGTACATCCTCAATCCATTGTTCACTCAATGATCAGAATGAAAGATGGTGCTATATACTCTCAAATGGGAACTCCAAACATGAGCTTACCTATAATTGAGGGGCTGCTTGGTACTTATGATGCATGCAATTTGGTCAAACCACTCGGCTTTGACGATCTGAGCCTCACATTTGAAAAACCAGATTTCAAGAAATTTCCCCTTTTGAAGATTTCATATGATATACTGGAATCGGGTAAAGGTTATCCAATTGCATTCAATGGATCAAATGAAGTGGCTGTAGAGGCATTTTTAGACAATCAAATTTCGTATCTTCAACTTCAAGATTGTGTTCTTGATGTAATGCAGAATGACTTTTCAATTGCATCTTCCTCTCTTGAAGAATCAATTGAAATAGATAAAAGAGCAAGAGAATTAGCTAGAAACTATATAAAACAATTATAAAATTATGGATCAAATACTTCAAACCCTGATTAAATATGCACTTGGTATAATAGGAGTAGGTACAATTGTAATTCTTCATGAATTCGGACATTTTGTAGCTGCACATATCAATGGTATAGACGTTGAGATCTTCTCACTCGGTTTTGGCCCAAAGGTTGTTGGAAAGCAATGGGGAAAGACGGAATACAGATTATCTCTAATTCCTTTTGGAGGATACTGTCGTCTAAAAGGGTCTGATGATTTGACCCATGCTCTGAGTGAGAAAGCAAAACGATTCAAACACATAGAACAGGGCTCTCTTTTCTCGGTTCATCCTTTCAGGCGCTTTCTCACGTATTTTGCAGGTCCTCTCACTAATATAATTTTATCAGTAATTCTATGCACAATACTTGCATCGCTTTCTTATCCAACTCTATCCACACCATGCTATGTAACTCCTGTTACCGATTATCAATACCTCTTTGCAGGTTCAGATAGTCCAGCAGGTGAATCTGGTATAATAAAAAATGACAAAATTCTTATGATAGAAGATCATGCTGTTAGAGATTATCAAGATATGGCATCATTTCTTGCCTCCAATAAAAAACAGAATCTGATTTTTACAGTTCAAAGGTCTGTAGATGGAAAATCTCATATCCTTGATATTCCAGTATCTGGTTCTCAAAATGAAGATGGTACATATCGCTATGGACTGTCCAACATCATGGATCCTGTAATAAGCAGTGTTAGATTCTTCAGTCCAGAATCAAAAGCGGGACTTGAAAAGAAAGATGTGATTCAAAGCGTGAATGGCATTCCGGTTTTCAACAATCTTGATTTACTTACAGCACTTCACAGTGTTGAGATGGAAGAGATAACTTTGAATATCATAAGAGATGATGAGAGCATGGATATAACCTACACTCCTGATTTTTCAAATGGTAAGAGACAGAATAAATTCTCTCTTTATTCCCCAACAAGAATAATTGATGGAATGAGTTTCATTGATGCACTTCCATATGGTGCAAACAATGCTCTTCACCTATTCACTGATACAATCAACACAGTGATAAGCTTGCTCAAAAAACAAAAAGATGATGTCAGACAGGTGTTTACAGGTCCAATGAGGGCAAGTCTCATGATTGGTGACATTACAGTTATGGGATTTGAAAACAGCCTATCATCAGGTTTCAGAGCTCTGTTCTATCTTCTTGCAGTTGTTTCAATATCAATTGCAATTGCAAACCTTCTGCCTCTACCATCGTTTGATGGAGGGCAGATGCTCATAGCTCTTATTGAGACAGTAACAAGAAAGCAGATCTCACCAAGCAACTATTGGAGATGCCAACTGTTTGGAATGATATGCGTCATCTGTATATTTGCGTTTATGTACTTCATTGATATTCGATATTTCTATTTGGTACACTTAGCCAGTAAGTAAGGAGTCAGCATGCAATACTGTACAATTTTAGTTGACAACAACAGAGGTCAACACCGATTTTTAAAAACAGAACATGGTTTCTCATTGTTCTTGAATTATGATGGTAAGAAAATTCTTTTTGATTTTGGATCAACTGATGTGCTGACCCACAATGCAAAAACTCTCGATATCGATCTATCTGAGGTAGATTATTTGGTATCATCTCACTCTCACTATGACCATATAAATGGACTTCTTGAAGCAGCTCCTCTTCTTCATGGTAAGATTCTGTACACTGGAAAGAACTTCAATTTGAAGAAATATGGAAGAGTGAAGAACAACAGCAATGAGATAGAATATCTTGGATATAATCTTGATAGAGATTTCTTCAAACGAGAGGAGATAAAAAAACTAAAGGTAGAGGACAAGCTCTCCATCACAGAGCATGTACATCTGGTATCGAACTTCACCTGTGAGAAGAACTGTGATACATCTTTCAGAAGATTTGCAATTATGGAAGATGGAAAATTGAGAGATGATTACTTTGAAGATGAGGTTGCCATGGTAATTGAACGAGAGACAGATTTGATGTTGATCGTTGGTTGCTCACACCCTGGAATCATAAACATAATCAACAAAGTAAATTCATCATTTGATGGTAAGAAAGTCTCAACTGTTATAGGTGGAACACATCTTTCAAAAGAGACTGATGCAAGCATAAATGCCACAGCAAACTCCCTCATAAACTTGAATGTGAGAAATTATTATTTCTGCCACTGCAGTGGAAAAGCTATATGTGAGAGACTCAAATTAAAGAAGCAGAACAGCTATTACACAGCTGTTGGAACCACCATAATTTTATAAAGCATCGACAACTTTTTACATATCCAAACATCTCATGCTTTCATGACCAATTCAAAACACAGCTGCTATTTTCAAAATATCACAATTTATGCAATCACAAAATAAGTTACAGTCGAGAAAATATTGGTATTATACACACATATTACTGATATTTTCTCTATGAAAATTCCCAGAATTATAATTTTTATGTTTTTTTTATTGACATATAAGCCTGTATTGTTCAATTAATAATACCCAGATGTCTATAACTGTTTACAAATTGCACACTTTACATATATTGACCATACTAAACAAGCAATACGAGTTGTATATTATTAGTAAGTAAGACTGCAAAGTTTTACATTAACAATGTGTTTAAATAATTAATAATATAAGGACGTGGAATAAATGAATTTTACACAAAAAGCTACAAGATCTGCAATCGGAGCTGGTATCGATTTAGGCCTAAAGCATGCTAAAAAAAACCCAGAAGACGGAATCAAGGATATCTTAAACATCCTCGGCAAATTCTTCAAACCTACTGAAACTGACAAAGAAATGTCTGGTGGAAACGCATTCTCAGGTATGATCAAATATATCGATGACCCAGAATCAAAATGGGGAGCTTACGCTAATAAAATCCTTAACAATCTTAATGAAAAACAGATCAAAACTTTACTTCTAAACCTAGGTTATGAAGCAGGTTATAAAGGTCTAGCACAAGTTAGAGCAACAAGTGAAAAATATGACTGCAATGTTCCTTGGACAATGATTTTTGATCCAACAAGTGCATGTAACAGACACTGTAAAGGTTGTTGGTCAGGTGAATATGGTCACAAAGATGCTTTGTCTTTTGAAGAGATGGATTCCATTGTAACTCAAGGTAAAGCACTAGGTACTCACTTCTATCTTATGACTGGTGGTGAACCTCTTGTAAAAAAGGATGACATTGTAAAATTAGCAAGAAAACACAAAGACTGTGTATTCCACCCTTTCACAAATGGTACTCTAGTTGATGCAAAATTTGCTGATGAGATGCTTGAACTTGGTAATATCATCTTGGGCTTCTCTCTAGAAGGCTTTGAAGAACAGAATGACTACCGTCGTGGTGGTGAATCATTTGATGCCGTTATGGCTGCAATGGATCTATTGCACGAAAGAAAACTAGCATTTGGTGTTTCTACATGTTGGACAAAACTCAACTGTGAGACTGTTCTATCTGATGAATTCTTGGATTTAATTGAAGAAAAAGGTGCTCTATATTCATGGTACTTCCACTTCATGCCAGTTGGTGAGAATGTATCCAATGAATTGGTTCCTACAACAGAACAAAGAATCAAATTCCACAAGAGACTAAGAGAAGTTAGATCATGTAAGAATTATCACCAGATTTTCCCAATCGATTTCCAAGGTGATGCTGAATATGTTGGCGGATGCATAGCAGGTGGAAAACACTTCTTACACATCAACGCTTTAGGTGATGTAGAACCATGTGTATTCATTCACTATTCAACTGCAAACATCAAGAGAGACACTCTTCTTGAAGCTTTACAGCAGCCATTGTTCATGCAATATAGACAGAGACAACCTTTCAATGAAAACATGTTGAGACCTTGTCCTATGTTGGAGAACCCTGAAAATCTAGCAGAAATGGTAAAGAATGCTGGCGCAAAATCAACAGATTATCAAGCACCAGAGACAGCAGAACATTTGACAGCTAAGAACGTAGAATATGCTAAAGAATGGGCAAAAGTTTCTGAACCATACTGGGAAGAATTGAAGGCAGCAAAAGCAGCTTCTAAAGCAGCAGCTAAATCTGCAAACTAAAAAATAAGTTTGTATTGATTGCATATTTGAGAATGACTGTAACGAAAGTTATGGTCATTTTTTTTTACACAGATTCAACACAGATGATTTCTTTTAGCTGATGAAGAGTTATGTAACTTACCCAAAACAATTGATTTGAGTGATATTTTTGAGCGTATGAGAGCAATCTACAGAATAACAGTAGATGAAAGTTTTTCTTCCTCACGAAGATAAATGATAAAATAAATTTAATTATTTGTTTGCAGACATATCGTTTACGAGTTCTTCGAAACGTACAATTTCTTTATTGAATCCCAAGTGAATTTTACCAGTTGCACCGTTACGGTTTTTAGCAACAAGAAGTTCAGTATCTTGAATAAGATCTTCACTATCAGATTTTCTGTGCAGCAGCAATACTACATCAGCATCCTGTTCGATAGCACCAGATTCTCTCAAATCACTCAACTTTGGTAATGCACCATCAGTCTGACGACCAACCTGTGATAATACAACAATAGGAATATTCAACTCACGAGTGAGCTGTTTTAACATTCTAGATATGGTTGCAATTTGTTCATGACGTGGAATAGCAGCATTGTTGCTGGCACTTTGAATCAAACCAATATAATCGATAAAAAGAATCTGAATATCTTTCTCTCTTTTCATCTTTCTAGCCTGAGTTCTAACATCAGTTGCTTCCATGTTTGGAGTATCTTGAATGTACAGTTCTTTAGTAGAAAGAATGTCACATGCATTGATGAGTTGGTTCAATTCTTCATTCTTGAGAATACCAGTCCTGATATGACCAAAATTTGTTCTGCTTACACCAGCTAGAGCTCTTTCAACAAGGCTGTTTGCTGACATTTCTAATGACAAGAATCCAACACGATAGTTATTTCTAACAACCATATTGATTGCAACAGTCAAAGCAAAAGCAGTTTTACCAATAGAAGGACGTGCACCGATGACAACATATTCTTGATCTTTGATACCACCAGATAGGAATTTATCTAAAAGAGTGAATCCTGTCTGCAGACCAATTCTAACATCACCATTGGTTCTTTTTTCTATATCATTAATTACTGGAATAAGAAGGTCTTTAGCATCTTTGTAATCTTTTGCAACATTACCTTTACTTGCTAATAATGATAAAAGGTTCTCACCTTCATCAACAACATCTTTGATATCTTGACTTTCATCGAATGAATTGTCTCTCAACTGATTTGCAACATTCAGCAGATTTCTTCTCATTGCAAGAGTCTTGATCAACTTTGCATAGAATACTGAGTTTGTTGTAGACGGAACGTTATCAGTCAGAGAATAAATATATTCCATACCACCACAACGGTCCAAAAGATTATCTTTTTTAAGTTGGGCAGTAAGGGATATTAAGTCGATAGTTTTAGAGCTATCGCTTTCGTTTAAAGCAAGCATCGCTTGATAAAGATCTTGATGACCTATTTTATAGAAGTCATCCTTTATAAGTATAGCAGATACTTCGAAAAATACCTTGCTATCAAGAAGGATAGCTCCTAATAGAGCACGCTCCGCCTCATCATTATGAGGTGGAATGCGGCCTGTTATATCAACCGATGCCATAAAAACCCCTACTCTTCTGTAGCAAGAGTTTCTTCTTTAGCTTCAACTGGTGCTTCTTCAGCTTCAGCAGCTTCAGCAGCTTTTGCAGCTCTAGCAGCAGCTTTTTCAGCAGCTTCAGCTTCTTTAGCAGCAGCTTCAGCAGCTCTTTTAGCTTCCATTTCACGTTGTTTGATTACAGCTTCGCTTTCTACAACTAATTTAATTGTAGCGAAGTCGTTTTCATACAAATGAACACGAACGCTATATGTTCCAACCATCTTAACCATTTGAGATGAAATTTCAATCTTCTTTCTTTCGATTTCAATTCCTTCTTTAGCTAATGCATCTTGAACCATTAGAGATGTTACAGAACCGAAAAGTTTACCTGTATCACCAGCTGATACAACAAGCTTAATTTCTAAGTCATTAAGTCTTTCAGCTAGAGTTGCAGATGCCTGTCTCTTTTCTATTTTTCTCTTTTCAATTGCAGCAGCACGGCTAGCTACGATTGCCATGTTTGTTTTATTGAATCTAATTGCACTACCTGAAGGTAGTAAATAGTTACGACCATAGCCGTCTTTTACAACAACTACGTCACCCTCTTCTCCGAGGTTAATTACATCTTGTGTAAGAATAACTTTCATATTGAAAACTCCTTGTCGTTACTTTCTATATGTAACCCATGTCTCGGTCACTCCTAAAACAGGAAGTCCGATGACGATCACTATGTTCAAACCTTGTAATAGCATTGTTAAAAAAGCCACTAATACAAATAATTTTAAGGCACTCCATCTATGGTTTTTGAGGTTCAATCGATACAGCATTATAGCCAATCCTTGAACAGAGTATAAAACTCCCATAAATAAAGCAAAATTCCAAACTGCGATTCTGATTATGCTGTTGTAATCAACTACTTGATCCAGCAAAACTAAAAGCCATGCAGTAAGAAATACCCATACCATTGATTCTGGTAGTTTCCAGGCAACAACGCGCCTATCAAACCTATCGTCTCCAACATATTTTGGAGTGGCGATACTCATGAATACATTGAACCCAAATATTACAGCACTTAATGGTAATACCATCATCATCATCACTTCTTTAACCAAAGAATAGAATTCTGTAGTTGAAGTACCAGCTAAAACGCCGGTTGTTGATGTCTGCAAACCCATATCTGTGAAAAGAGTATCCATAATGCTTATTGCAGCATTATCAATACCAGTTCCAACTTCAGGATGGGAGGAAAAATATATTCCACCGAACACCATAAGTACTGCAATGAATGCAGAACTTCCAATGAATCGGACCAAAAGTCTATAGTCTGAAAGCAAAACCCAAATTATTGAGCAGCCTATCAATACTATTGGTAAGAACAATCCAATTGAGAGCAGTCCAAAGTTTGATGCATCTGATAAATTATCCCTTATGGGAATTATCTCAAATAAAAGTACAACTACAAGAAGTACCGCTAATGATGCAAGGCTCTGTTCTCTCTGACCACTTTGATTAAAGTAAATTAGCAATGGCAATACGAAGAAGAAAGACGTAAAACCTAATATATACAATGCCATACTGAAGGCAAATGCAATACCTAAATTTCTATACTTGCTGTTCGTAATGTTTATTGCCATTTATACTCTACTTCTCGAAAGGTAAATATCCGAGGACACGTGCCTTTTTGATTTCTGCGGTTACAGCTCTCTGGTGTTTTGCACAGTTACCTGTGATACGTGCAGGAAGGATTTTACCTTTTTCTGTTGTGTATCTTTTTAACTGTTCTGGATTCTTGTAATCAGGTGTTGACTTACTTGCACAGAATCTGCAAACTTTCTTTCTGAAATTACCACGACGTTGTGAGTTATTTCTTCTTTCTCTTGGAGCTCTTGTTGTCTCCACTTCGTTTCTTTCTTCACTCATTGTTAATTCTCCTAAAAATTTTTAGAACGGAATGTCATCATCGAAAGCTTCTGGACCACCAATTACTGGTGCAGCTGAGCTTGTTTTTACAACAGAGGATGCAGGAGCAGGCTGTTGAGCACTATTTCCTGAATTATAACCGCTGTTATATCCGCCAGTTGAATTACCACCCATTTGAGTGTTGCCAAATTGTTGTTGGCTTGCGTAATTATTCTGACCTTGATTTTGACTGAATCCATCATTCTGCCTTGACTGTTGGTATCCCCCAGCATTCTGTTGAGGTGCTCTGGAATTGTTTCCACCAGCACTACCTAGCAATGTCAAAGAGTCGACAATAACCGCTATCTTGCTACGTTTTTGACCATCTTTTTCCCAACTCTGCTGTTCAAGAGAACCTTGCACACCAATTTGTTGGCCTTTTTGTAGGTATTGACTAACGCCTTCAGCTGCTTTACCAAAATAAGAGCAGTCAAAGAAACTTGCTTGATCTTGCCATGTACCATCTTGTTGCTTTCTACGTCTGTTAACAGCTAGTGTAAAGGAACAGATTGCATATCCGCTATTTGTATAGCGCATATCACAAGGTCTTGTAAGTCGTCCAACTAACGCAACAACATTTAAGTCATTTGCCATATTAATACTCCATTAATTTTAAAATAATAGTTTATTTTTCTTTGCTAACGAATAAATATTTAATAATATTATTGTCAAGTAAAAATTTCTTTTCGAATGTAATAATTGAAGCAGGATCTGCTGATAATTCATAATAACAGTAGTGACCCTTATCTTGTTTTTTCATTTCGTAAGCGAATAATTTTACGCCCATGTCTTCTTGCTTAGTGACTTCAACACCAGCAGCTTCAAACAAACCGGTCAATAGCTTAAGACCAGCTTGGAATTTTTCTTCGTTAGAATCGAAGATAATTGTGAACTCATAATTTCTCATGGTTCCTCCTTACGGACATTAGATCAACCTAAAAGGTTGATAAAGAGGTTTCTTTGATTAATAATATTTAAGCGTTTATTAAAACATCAAAGGCTAATCATTAAAATGAATAGCGACGATTTACTTCACATCAAAAACCGTCGGAATATACCGGCGGCCTGATGGGTGTAGCTTATGCTACGAAGCGATTGCAAAAGTACAGACTATTTTTTGTTCTTATGTCTATTCTTTCTGAGCTGTTTTTTTCTCTTATGAGTAGCAATCTTATGCTTCTTTCTTTTTCTTCCACAAGGCACTGCAGAGCTCCTTAATATAATTATCTCGGTTTTATAGTTACAACGTAACGCCGAGTCTTTTTACAAATCTATTGGGAGTTTGCCAAATTAAGTCCTTTTAGTCAAGGACACAGCAACCCACAACAATTCAAGCTAATGATATTATTTTATCATTCATTATTCAAGGAGTATAATAGATTTTTATAGTTATGATTGAAAGATTTTTATTGCAGCCAATATATTGACCACTTTTGAAAACTTTTAATATACGAAATTGACATAATTGTGTTACCTATATATAAATCAATGTGTTATAATAGTTATAGAAATGTGAGGTAAAAGTGAAAGTACTTATTTTCGGTCTAGGTTTGAATGGTGGTGGTTTTGAAGCTGCATCTTTTTTCTTAAAAAGAAAAGATGAAGTTAGAATCACAGATTTAAAAGATAGAAGTTCATTTGGAAAAGTAATCAGTAAATTAGAATCACTCGGTGGTACTTTTATTTTAGGACATCATCGAGAGGAAGATTTCTTGTGGGCTGACATTGTTGTAAAAAGTACAGTAATACCACCTTCCAATAAATACCTTGACATCTCTAAAAAAGTCATCACAGATTTCAGCTATCTATTTGACAATTATTCTTTTGACAAAACCAAAATCATTGCAATTACAGGCACCAAAGGAAAGACAACAACAGCAAGCTTTGTCACCCACGCCCTGAAGAACATTGGATTCAATGCAAAGATGTGTGGAAACATGGGAATCAGTGCATTCAAGATAGCACAGTATCTTGAGGACTACTCCAAACCAATAGATTATCTTGTTTGTGAGTTCTCATCTTGGCAGCTTCGAGATATGAAGCTCTACAAAGATCTGGCCATGCCTTTTTTGGAAGTTGCAGCTCTAACAAATATCATGGAAGATCATCAGAACTCATATGAAAATATGGACCATTATCTATCTGATAAAATGTTCCTGTTTAAAAGCACAATCAATTTTGCTCTAGCCCCAAAAGCAATGATGAACACAATAAAGAAATATTCAAATATCAAAAAACGAAAGGTACTTGATATAGATAAAGGAAAGTACAACCAACTTGGAAATAGACTTGAGTTGATACCTGCAATAAATATTTTGAAGACTCAGAAGATCAATGAGAAGGACATCTTCAATTCATTGTCATCTTATAAAGGTGTGGCTCATAGAATTGAGTGGTTGGGCTCATCAAAAGAAATAGTTTTTGTAAATGACAGTGCTGCAACCATTCCTGAAGCTGTTCAGTTCTCATTTGACCATTTCTCTTATTTTGAGATTCACTTGATATGTGGTGGAACAGATAAAAACCTCAGACCCGATGGAATGCTGGAAGCACTTAAAAAAGCACAGTCAATAACATTGCTTGATGGCTCATTCACACAAAAGAAATTGATTCCATTTTTAGACAAACATGGAATTGAGCACAGCAGACCTTATAAATCAATCAGAAAGGCTGCAAGAAATGCCTACAACAATGCCAAGAAGAGAAAGGAGACAATCAACATAAATCAAGTGGTTCTTCTATCTCCAGGAGCTGCAAGCTTTGATTTCTTCTTAAATGAATTTGATAGAGGAAATAAATTCAAAGCTGCATACAGAGCAATCTGTGGCAAAAAAAACACAGAGCAGAATGTTCAGGACTGATTCGCTATTTTCGATATATGAAATATCGAATCATCTCTGCTCTTGAATAAGCCCAATAGGAAAGAGGTTTCAATGGACAATCAAAAGTTTGACATCTCTGAACAACAGTACCGCCAAAAGAAGTTTTGAATAGATTGAGGCTCTCCAGATGTTTTGAATTCTTTCCACCAATACCAAACAGATCATAGTATTTGCACCCTCTCTCTTTTACCAATCTTATTGCCTCATCTTGCAAGGAATAGCTCACACTGTATCCACAATCTTTAAGAGAGCCGCCAAGAAGATAGATAGAGACCTCTGATCCAAACAGCACTATTATTCCACCTTGAATCTTATCATCCACATACGATAGGAGAAGTGTGGAATTTTTCATGTCTAAAATTTTCTTTATATAAGAGAAACTTCGTGTGCTGAATCCATCAATCTCACCTGTTTTTTTATAGATTTCAAACCAACTAACAAGCTGCTGTTCGTCCCCACCCCAGCTTCTCACTTCCACAGAGTTTTTGTTCTTCTTCAGTATTCTTTTCGCTCGTTTTCTATAGGAAGCCCTTATATCATCCATATCTCTGCAAAGTGGAACAAACACTGTTTCATCAGGTTGAACACTCTCCTTATTGAGTTGAAAAAGTTGTGTGTCAATTGTGTAGGTTCCATCTGGATTTGAATAATCAAAACAGAGATCATACTTAATTGTGAACACATTCTTTGGCATGGCTTTCTTGAGAAGTTCGTTTATTGCAGCCAGATTTTCCACTGCTATATATAAAGGAGCACTGTCTATTGGATGGGGAGAGAAAGGAAGATAAGCAATAGCTCTGTTGAATTTAATATTGCGAAAGAGAACCAACATTTCATATTGCAGTCCATCAATGTCCACTCTGTAAGCTTTAGAGCTCCATTTATTCTCAATCTTCAAATGAGCCCAGGAGCTACTGACAAGGGGATTTGTACCAAGCAGCTCTTCTTCATCAATCTCTTTTAATTCTACTGCCACAGCAATTTTTCCTCCAACTCTAGAATAGAGTATATCACAGAATCTCAGTCAATCAAAAAAATATAATAAGAAATAAAACTCAACTGAATGGATATGCGAGATGAAAATCATCAATTTACAGATACGATGTCTGATGTTCTGTACTTCTGCAATTCATTCAAACCATATCTATCTATGTTTTCTTTGCCACCAAAGGATGGGTCTATATCACTCAATTCATAAACTTTTTGTTTGATTGTGTACTGACCATCTGTTTTACAATTTATTTGATAATTGATATGTGCTTGAGAATCTGTATTTTCAATATAAAAATAATTATGTTCAATCTCTTCATCACTGGCTTCAATGTTATAGGACACAAAAGTTGGTCCACTTCCTTCTGTTTTGTGTTCCTTTCCTCTGCCTTGAGAAGATATTGCCAACTGTGAAATTGTAGGTCTGTTCAGAACACCTGATTCGACATCATCATCTTGCAATTTGATCAAATTGCTGAGTTTGATAGCTTCAAAGTTAAGATCAGAGCTTGTCTGAAGGTCAACTAGAATAAACGAACCCTCTACATCATCAAATTTATCAAAATCAATGCTGTATAGTTTTTCATCAGCAGCTTCATTTACAGAAGATGATGCTTGAAATGAGTTGGTATCTTTTTCTTCGATGACCTTTATTTTATAAAGAACATCCTTAGCCGAAAAAGAGCTGTAGGAATATTTGAATACATTCTCATCGTATGATAAACTCTCATCTCTACTCTTCAATCTCCAATATCTTACTGTGCAATCGAACAAACCTTCAACCGAAGGATTGATTTCAAAGCCAACAGAGGAAGAGCCAATATAGCCATCAAAGTAGGCACAGTAATGATTGTGACCATCACCGAGATCAACCTCTTCAAAGGAAGAGAGAGAGTCCTTCATCATGAGTTCAGGATTCAATTCTGAATCTATACTGAACACCACAAATACTGCATCATTCTTATTGTTGTACAGCCATTTCTTTTCAAGGTTGTATTCAGTATCAAAATAAACAACAAGAGAATCATCAACATTCACATTTAAATTCGAACTGATTTTAGGGGAAGTATTGGGATAAGCAAAACTCATATCAGTACTTATCTGTGATGCAACAGCAAATGTTGGTACAGCAGACAGGGCAAAAAACAATATCACACTAATTAATTTTTTCAAATTAAACTCCATTTTATCAAAGCAATCAATAAAAGTTCATCAAACTTTTAATTTTTAAGCGTAATGTACATATTTTAAAATTAATTTGCAATGCAATTTTTCAATGTAATAACTGTGATATGGTATGTAAAAACGCAGATTTTGGGCAAAAAAAATCTACCACAGTTAAATTTGTGATAGATTTTTTCTATTGAGGTCTATATTAACCAACATCTCCGTTGATGTATTTTTTAACAGTCAATGCAACATCACCAGCTTTGATAGCCTTTCCGTCTACTTTAACAACACCATCTTCGGTGTACATTGGCATATCAAAGAACTTTGATCCTTTAACATAGAACTGCTTCTCTGTTGGAGCACTTTCGCCTTCTGGAAGAAGGACTGTACCAACTTCAAACTGTGGAGCAAAGATAACTTCACATGTTGAGTGATCTTCATCACCTTTTTCAGAAGCAGCTAATAGCATACCACAAGATTTAACACCTCTGAATTTTGCAGGTTTTAAGTTACTTACCAAAACAATGTTCTGGTTCAATAATTCTTCTGCTGTATAATAAGGAACAATTGAAGATACAATAGTTCTTTCTTCTTCTTCATCAGTTTTTAATGTTAAGATATATAATTTATCACCTTCTGGGTGTTTCTCTACGTTTACAATCTTACTTACAACAAGTTTAACACGTGCTGCAAAATCTTGTGCAACTGTTAATTCTTTTTCGTCAGTTTCGCTCATTTTATTGTCTCCTGAACTTTTTTTATTCTTTTTGTCAGATTTTTTATCTGCTTTTTTATCTGTTTTTTTACCTTTGTTGGCCTCTCTTTCATCTTGAGATCCAGCAAAGCGTTCTTTCAACTCAACAATTCTATCATGGTCGAGTTTTTCAAATAACAATTTGATATCACCAATTTCAGAGATACCTTCATACTGAGCCAAGTTGCTCCAATTATCTCCATCTCTCTTAACGAAGCTGAGAATATCAGCGCTAGCTGTTGGCATGTAAGGTTCAATTAAAATACCTAGATCTCTGATCAAGTAAACCAAAGTCTTTAGTAGGCTTGCAGCCTTTTCAGGATCTTCAGTTCTTGTTCTCCAAGGCTCGCCATCCTGGAATGCTTTGTTACCAACAGAAGATAGGAAGAAGATATTTCTCAATGCATCACGTTCTCCAGCTCTTTCAAACATACCATCAATTGTAGCTTCTCTTTCTTTGATATCATTGACCAGATCCATATCAAGCTCACCTTCAGGTACCTTTCCATCATAGAAACGTTTGATGAATGTCAATGTTCTATTTACAAGGTTTGATAGGTTACCAATTAACTCACCATTAACTTTCTCTTCAAAGTCTGCCCATGTGAATGTTACATCAGATTTTTCAGGTCTATTATAGAACATGTAGAATCTCCAAACATCTGCAGGAATTCCTGTATCCATAACATCGTTACCAAATATACCAATACCAAGGCTCTTACTGAATTTTCCGCCTTCATAGTTAAGATATTCTGTTGAACTCATATGGTGGAGCATTGTCCATTTCTCGCCTGTTGCAAGAAGAGTTGAAGGGAATATTACAGTATGGAATGGAATGTTATCCTTTCCAATGAACTGGAATAATTCTGTATCTTCTGGGCTCTTCCACCAGTACTGCCAATCATCAGTGGCATATGAAGAAATTGAGATGTAACCAATTGGAGCATCAAACCATACATAGAAAACTTTATTTTCAAAGCCTTCTTTTGGAACAGGAATACCCCATTTTAGATCTCTGGTGATAGCTCTTTCTTTTAGACCATCTCTGATCCAGCTCTTTGTAACTTGAACAGCATTCTTTGCCCAGAAACCTCTAACTGATGCTTCTGTCATCCACTCTTCTAAAAGAGGCAATACTTTAGGTAGGTCTATGTAAAGATGGCGTGTGCTTTTAACAATAGGAGTTGTGCCACAGACGCTACATTTAGGAAGAATCAATTCTGTAGGTTCCAACAGAGTTTGACAGTTATCACATTGGTCGCCTCTAGCATGTTCATAACCACAATGAGGACAAGTACCTTCAACAAAGCGATCAGCTAAAAATCTTTCATCTTTTGGACAGTAAAGTTGCTCAATAGTAGCTTCTTTTATGTAGCCTCTTGCATCAACTTCTTTGAAAATCTGCTGAACAATTTCTGTTTGATGAGGTGTGCTTGTTCTACCAAAGTAATCAAAATTTATGTTAAACCACTTATATATTTCTTCGTGGATTGCATGATAGTGATCACATAATTCACGTGGAGTGACACCTTGCTGTAAAGCTCTTGTTTCGGTTGCTGTACCATATTCATCAGTTCCACAGACATATAATGTTTCATATCCTTTTGATCGACAGAAACGAGCAAATACATCAGCTGATAATACCTGAGTTAGGTTACCCAAATGAGGGATGTTATTTACATATGGTAATGCAGAAGTTACTAATCTTTTTTTCATGATTCTCCTTGCCAAAAAACCAACTACATACAGTAATTGGAGAAATAGGCTTTCTCCTTATATATATGTTATTTCATCATTAATTTTATAATAAAACGAAAAACACAAAGATATGAACTTTTAATGAAAAAAGTTCTTTCCAATAATACATTTGATAACACAAATTTTCAACCTATGATATTTATTATTAATTTAAATATTTCATCATTATTGTAATTCTTTATATGAATTTTCCAATTTTATTAAAAAAAATGACAATAGAGAATGAAGAGCTGTCTCCAACACTCAATTCAACTCAATAAAAGTGATCAAATCAAATAAAAAGAATGATTACAACACTCAATACTTTTACACACTTGTTACATATATATGGCATTTCAAAAATATTGCTAAATATGAAATAATAAATGCCTTTAATAAGCATTTTTAAATTTATATTGCTATAATTTTAAATTATTTCAATAGGTTTGCTTGACTTATAACTACAGTATTAAGTACTTTTATATTAGTGAAAAAGAAATTTTTACAAAGGAGTCAGCAATGGACAACAATGAGCAGTCTTTCAAGCCTGCAAATAAGCCCCTAAATTTTAGCCCAAAACTAATAATTGGTATTATAGTTGCAGTAATAGCTATATCAGCTGTCATGTCCAGTTTTTTCGTAGTAGACCAAACTGAACAAGCCGTAGTCAATCGATTCGGAGAATATAATAGAACAGTAGGACCTGGACTTCAAACCAAAATCCCTTTTGGAATTGAAAAATCATATAAAGTTCAAACACAGGTAGTACAGACCATGACTTTTGGTTACAGATCTACTATCAACACAAGTCCTCTAATAGCAAGCACAGATTATCCATCTGAGTCTATAATGTTGACAGGTGACTTAAACATCATCGATGTTGAATGGATTGTTCAATACAAAATAAACAATCCTAAAAATTGGTTATTCAATGTTAATGAGAGAGAGACAACAATCCGTGATATCAGCCAAAGTATAATGAACCAATTAGTTGGTGATTTACCAATTTTAGCTGTTATGACAAGTGAGAGAACAAATATTGAAGTTGAAGCTCAGCAGTTGATGCAAGCTAAATTTGATCAATATCAATTAGGTATTCAAGTTGCTACAGTAAAACTACAGAACATTGTTCCACCAGAAGGTGAAGTACAGAATGCTTTCGAAGATGTCAACAAAGCTATTCAGGATATGAATAGATACATCAATGAAGGTAAAGAAGAATACAACTCAATCATTCCAAAAGCACAAGGTGAAGCAAATCAACAAATTCAGATTTCTGAAGGTTATGCTAAGGAAAGAGTTAACAACGCTAAAGGTGATGTTGCAAGATTTAATAGTATGAGAGAGACCTATGAAAACAGTAAAGAAGTTACTGCTACTCGTCTGTATATCGAAACTATGGAAGAAGTATTGATGCAAAATACAGATAAACTTACTCTAGTAGATAAAAATCTAGATAACTTTTTACCAATAAGTCAATTGTCCTTCCCAAGTAATTCTACAGCTACAAACGCTGCAGCAAGCACATCAGTCGGAGGTACAAACTAATGAAGAAATTTTGGACAACAATAATTGTAATTGCAGTTTTGGTAGTGATATTCTTACTACTTGGACCATTCTATATTCTTGAAGAAGGTGAACAATCAGTTGTAACTCGATTTGGTAAAATCGTGAACACAAGTGAAGATGCTGGCCTTAAATTTAAAGTTCCTGTTGTTGATAACGTTCTTATCTACCCTAAAAAAGTTTTATCTTGGGATGGAGAGGCACAACGTATACCAACAAAAGAAAACCAGTTCATCTGGGTCGATACAACTGCTCGTTGGCAGATAACAGATCCTGCAAAGTATTACGAGACCATCAACACTCTTTCAAATGGAACATCAAAGCTTAATGATATTTTGGATTCAACAATCCGTACTGTTATCAGTGAGAACTCTTTGAACGAAGCTGTTAGAAATACAAACAAAATAAATGATTTGAATATTGAAGAATCTGTTACTAACCTTGATACTATTGAAGATGCTGAGAAACTTAGAAACTTAACCAAAACTAATTCCACACAAGAAGAAATTTCTATTGGTCGTGAAGGTTTATCACAGAGAATGTACACAATGGCAAGTACATTTACTGATGAATACGGTATCACTTTAATTGATATCATCATCCGTCAGATTCGTTACAGTGATGATTTGACTCAATCTGTTTATCAGAGAATGATAAAAGAAAGAAATCAGATTGCTGAAGCTTATAGATCTTATGGTCAAGGTCAATTGGCACAGTGGAAAGGTAAAACTGAAAGCGAACAGAAGAACATCATCTCTACAGCTTATGCACAGAGTGAAACAAATAAAGGTATTGCCGATGCAGAAGCAGCAAAGATTTATGCAGATGCATATGAAGCAGATCCTTATTTCTTCAGATTGTGGAGAACTCTAGAATCATATAAGAAGACATTACCTAACATGAACAAGGTATTATCAACTGATATGGATTACTTTGATATGATGTATCAACCAGAAACTAAATAACACTGGCCTCAATTAAAAAATTTATTGCTATCCAAAAGTTAATTCTTTTGGATAGCTTTTTTTTCATCTCAACGTCAGAAAAAATATCAATATAATCAAATAAAAATCATGCAGAACCTTTGATTCAAAGAATAAAACATAAAGTGCATATTAATTTAACTTGCATCATTTTTGACCTTTTTTTTACATATTTTTTAAATATTAATACAAAAAATATTCGAGTTATTATGCATTTTTGCTATTTTCTTAATGCATTCAATCAAAGTAATTTTAATTGCAATATAGATTTATACAGAGCACAGTGTATGGATTCTTAGACATTTTTTAATTATTTTTTTATTTATATATATTCATATAACTACAAATTTGATATAATACAATATAAAATATACACGAGGTATCGTTAATGAATGATATAAAAATTGGTTGGATTGGAACTGGTGTTATGGGTTCTAGTATGTGCGAAAGATTGATTGATGCTGGCTATAAATGCTATGTAAGCACAAGAACAAAATCAAAAGCAGACAAACTTATAGAGAAAGGTGCTACCTTTTATAAGACTCCCTTAAAAGTTGCAAGAGAGTGCGATATTGTTTTCACTATGGTTGGATTTCCACGAGACGTTGAAGAAGTTTACTTCTCAGATACAGGTCTTTTTGCAGGTGGAAAACCAGGAATGATATTCTGCGATATGACAACCACCAAACCCTCAATTGCCAAACGTATATATGAATATGGTAAGACTCAAGAAATTGAATTCATAGATGCTCCCGTATCAGGTGGAGATGTAGGTGCCAAAACTGGCACACTTTCAATTATGGCTGGAGGTGATCCTCTTATATTTGAAAAGCTGAAACCATTCTTTGATATTTTAGGAAAGAGTGCAATCTATGAAGGCTACAGTGGCGCAGGACAGCACACCAAAATGGCAAACCAGATAACAATTGCTGGTATTATGGGTGGAGTCTGTGAAGCTCTTTTGTATTCCTCTCGTGTTGGTCTAGATTTGAACACAATGCTTGATACAATCAAAGGCGGAGCTGCTGCTTGTTGGACTCTTGATAACCTTGCCCCTCGCATCATTAAAGAAGATTTTGAACCAGGATTCTATGTAGATCATTTTGTAAAAGACATGAAGATTGCATTAGAAGAAGCTGAAAAAGAAAATCTCAACCTACCTACCTTAAAACTTGTGGAATCACTTTATGAACAGGTACAGAAACAGGGATATGGTAAGAAAGGTACTCAAGCATTATTTCTTGCATTAGAAGAAATGAATAAAAAAGAAAAAGAATAGGAGAAATTATTATGGAGATTGAACGAGACGGTGCAACACTGACAGTTGGCGATATCAAATACAATATGAATGTTATTACAGATAACGTTGGTATAAAGGCTATTGATATCTCAAAACTCAGAAATGATACTCACCTTCTAACCTATGATCCAGGTTTTGCTAACACAGGTTCCTGTGAGAGTGCAATCTGTTTTGTAGATGGCGAAAAAGGAATACTGCAATATCGTGGTTATAGCATTGAAGACTTAGTAGAAAATTGTGATTTCGTTGAAGTTGCTTATCTTCTAATAAAAGGTGAACTTCCTAATAAAGAACAGAGACTTGAATATCAAACTTTATTGAACAATCACTCAATGCTTCACACAGACATGCAGCAGTTCTTCAGCAGTTACCCACAGAATTCTCATCCAATGGCAATCTTATCATCAATGGTTGCATCATTATCTGCATTCTACCCAGAATTGGAAGAAAATGAGCCTGAAGAGAATCTCGATTTAACTGTCACAAGACTTTTAAGTAAGATGAGAACTATTGCAGCTTACACATATCGTCAATCTATTGGTTGTGATAGCGTCAACCCTTCTTATAAATACAGCTACTGTGAGAACTTCCTTCACATGATGTTCGATTCTCCTGTTAAGGATTATCAACCAACAGCAAATGAAATTAAAGCTTTGAATCAGCTTTTGATTCTTCATGCAGACCATGAGCAGAACTGCTCAACAAGTGCTGTAAGACTTGTTGGTTCTTCTGATGCAAACTTATATGCATCAGTTTCCGCTGGTTGCTGTGCTCTTTGGGGTTCAAAACATGGTGGTGCAAACCAGGCTGTTCTTGATAACCTTAAAATAATTTTGGAAGAAGGTTGGACAGTTGATGAAGTAATTGCAAAGGCAAAGGATAAGAATGATCCTTTCCGTCTGTCAGGTTTTGGTCACAGAGTTTATAAAACTTATGATCCTAGAGCTAAAATTGCTAAAAAACTTTGTGATGAAGTTTTAGGAGATGCTGCAAAGAATGATCCTCTTCTTCTTATAGCTGAAGAGCTTGAAGAGAAAGCTCTTAAAGATGAATACTTCATCTCAAGAAACTTATATCCTAATGTAGACTTCTATACAGGAATTACATTCCATGCACTTGGTATTCCATCTCGAATGTTTACCGTATTATTTGCTATGGGAAGACTTCCTGGTTGGATTGCACATTACCTAGAATGGAAACATGATCCATATCTAAAAATTGGACGTCCTCGTCAGGTTTATCGTGGTCCTAAAGAACGTAAGGTTCTTCCAATAGATCAGAGAAACTAATTACAACTTGCACCTGTTTAAAATAGCAGGTGTTTATTATTTAAAAGCACTTGGTATTATTTCAAATATCAAGTGTTTCAAAATTTAGCTATCAATCAATTTTATAAGTTATCAGAGACTCTCTCTAATTATCAACTTACTGTTGAGGACGATGTGTCTCTCCTCTTCTTTTATCTCATCGTTGTTAAACATCTTAGAAAGAATTGAAGTTGCAGCATCACCTATTGCCTCTCTATCTATATCCAGTGTTGTCAATTTAGGATTGGAGTATTTACTTATTCTTGAGTTGTTGACTCCAATAATTGATATGTCCTCAGGTACCTTAAATCCCATATTTACAAGATGAGACATGGCATTCAATGCTATGGAATCAGTTCTTCCAAAAACACCATCAATAACAAATCCAGAATCTATCAATTCTTTTAACTTATTAGCAAGGTCATCTTCATCTATGTATTTGTTGACCAATCTAAAATTATCATCATTAAATTTTCCACTCTCCTTCAATTCATCGACAAAACCTTCATATCTGAAATCATCGTTGATTTCATAATCTGCCCTATCTTGTAAGAGAGAATCAATATAAATAATATGAGATCTTTTCTTGTCTAAAAGAGCTCTGCAGCAATCTCTTGCTCCACTATACAATCCTGAATTGATGAGAGCGATATCACCTGTTATATCTCCGTATTTTCTCATTTCCAAAAGTACAACAGGTATGTTGGTATCAATGATCTTCTGAATGTACTCATGCTTCAATGTACTCGAGCCAATTATAACTCCATCAAAATAACTTTGAAATATTTGATTTATGAACTCATCATCATTTCTGCTCTCACACAAACAGATGAAATAATCATTTTCAATTGCCCATGAATTCATCTGTTTGTTTATCTTTCCAAAATGTTCACCAACAAGATCATCAACAATAAATAGAATGAGATGACTGTGCTTGCCTTTTAAAGCTCTGGCCATTGAATTTGGTCTGTAACCAAGCTCTTTCATTGCCTGCTTCACTCTAGCTCTCTTATCTTTATCCACATACCTGTTATTGTTGACTACATAAGAAACAATCGTAGGTGAGACTCCTGCTTTCTTTGCAACGTCTGCTCGTGTAACTCGTCTTATTGGTTTGTTCATCTGCTATATAGCTCCAGCCTCTTTTTTAGATTTAACCTTTGGTCTTACATTCTCTGTTATTTCTAGACCAGTATCATAGTCCAATTGTTTTATTTCATCCACATCGCTAGGACGTTGGCGAGTGTAACCATCACATTCCCAATCAGGTTGTACCTCTCCTTTATTCCAAGCTCTGCATTTCCACTGATAACCTCTGTAAGGATCTCGAGTATCATTCATCCATGTAAGAATGGACTTATGAAGAGAATTTCTTATTTCTTCATAAGATTCATCATAAATCAAATTGGTCATTTCATAAGGGTCTTCTTTAGTATCGTACAACTCATCAGTTTCATCAAGAAGATGAATAGCAAGTTTGTTATTATCACTTATTGCTGCACGCATGAACTGTATTCCACCAAAACCATCATGGTCAATTTCATACCTATGGAACTCACTGAAAACTTCTGTATGCAGAAGATTTGATTTAGGATCTTCAATTATAGGTCGCATGCTGACTCCAGGAAGTACTGGAGGCTTATGTAAATTGTAATAATCAAGAAGAGTTGGGACCAAATCAATATGAGTTGTTACATGCTCATATACCTCACCTTTTGGTGCTGTTAGATATGCTCCACCTTTTATGATCATTGGAATGTGTGAGATTTCCTCATATATTGATGGTCCTTTCAAATTCAATGAATGTGCCCCAAGAGCCTCCCCATGATCACTTGTGAAAATCACCATTGCATCTGGTAGTTTTTTCTTTACCTCATCAAGAACTCTACCTATCTCATAATCTGCAAAACTGTTGCAGCCAAAGAACAGTTGAGGTCTGATATGAAGATCTTCTTTATTTTCAGACAATCTATCTCCAGCCCAAAGCCTTTGATAGAGAGGTTTTCCTTCTAATGTATCATAATAATTTGGAGTTTTTGGAAACTCATACCCCTCATACATCGATGCATAAGGTTCAGGGCATACATAAGGTTGATGAGGCTCATCATAACTCACACATAGAAACAGATCATCATCTTCATGCTTTCCAATATAATCAATTGCTCTATCTGAAACTCTGTGGGCAAATGTAAATTCTTCCTTAACTCCATCACCATCAAGAGACACAGATTCCTGTCTGCTTCTTAGTTTGTCCTCATCAGATAACTCATCAATATAGCATCTCATATCATACCAATAATCTTCATCATATCCTTCAGGACAGATGCCATTACCAAAGTAATCACCACCATCAAGATGCCACTTACCAATGTAAGCACTCTCAATACCATTTGGCTTAAGATACTCTCCAATTGTTTTGATTCCTGAAGTCAAAGGAACTGTATTTGTTATTCCACCATTTGAATGAGGATACAATCCTGTAAAGATTGCACTTCTAGCCGGACCACAAACAGGTTGAGTGGAGTAAGCTTTATTATATCTAACACCTTCCTCTGCAAGTTTATCAATATTTGGTGTGCTCATGTCTTTATTGCCATAGCATCCAATCATGTCCCATCTTGTTGTATCTGTCATTATAAATACAACCTGTCGTTTATGTTTCATCTTTCTTCTCCAAAAAAAATATTTGTCGTTTTTATATAGTTAACCTTTTACAGCTCCAGCTACCAATCCTTTTACCATATACTTCTGGAAAAAGAAGAATACAAGAACCATAGGAATTGTACCAATAACTGATATACAGTTAATGAGAGACCAATCATAAGAAAGCTCTCCAAGATATCTCAATGTGATCCCAACTGATAAAGTTCTAAGTTCATCAGACTGAATCAATGTTGCTGCATGAAGGTAATCATCCCAGGTCATTAGAAATGCATAGATACCAACAGCCAAAATACCAGGTGTTACTAGAGGTGTTATCAATTTAAACAAAATTGTATTCCTAGATGCACCATCAACATATGCAGCTTCCTCTATTTCCCGTGGAATATTCAAAAAGAATGAGGAAAGTAGAAGACAGCAAAATGGAATTTGTGCTGCAACAATGGCAAGAATCAAACCATATCGGGTGTTGATTATACCAGCTTTACTCATCATTGAGTACAAGCTTATCATTCGAGATACTATTGGAAACATCTGCGAGGATAGAAGAATTGCCATAAAAACTTTATTCCATTTTGTATGGAATCTTGCAATTGAATATCCAGCAAATATTGTAATAACACATGTAATCAGAGCTGATGCAAATGATACATAGAAATTATTCATATAATATACGAAGAATTCATTATTCTCAGTAAACAGATTTATAAATCCATCCAAAACTGCATGTTTTGGATACAAAGATGGAGGATATAAATATGCTTCCATATTTGTTTTGAAAGCTGTAATTACCATCCAGTAAATT
>JBFHKM010000006.1:0-51749 GCA_041595335.1 Sphaerochaetaceae bacterium | reverse complement strand
CCCAAACTTACGTCATCCTCTCCACTTTTCCAAGCATCATGAACAGCCTTAGTAGCCCCCGTGAGCAACGGCCTTTTACTTACACCTGTTAGTAATAACGCCGCATCCCCCACTCGCTCAAGGAGAGCTAAAGAAGCTAAAGCTCTTGCACTTGAAGAAGAAAATACTAGAAATGCAGAAATAGCTAAGAATGATGCTGAAGAAAGAGAGAGAAGAGAAAATCAGAGATTGGATGATCTAGAAAGAGAGAAGGTGAGAGTTTCTGAACAAGATACTCTTATTGAAGAAGCTTTAAAAGATCAGCCTATCGATAAGATTGACGATATATTGGTAGATGATGATGTCGATTTTGATGATCCCGATGTGTTGAAGAGTGCTTTAGTTGATGAACTTGAAGACAGCAGTGATTCTGATTTTTATGATGATGATAGACTTCAAAAAAGATTGGATGATGAAATCATCAATCTTCAAAAATTAAAGAAAGCTCAGGAAGTTGATGAGTATGATGAAATACCTCATGAGATAATTCTTAATGCAACACCATCTGATTCTGTTTTCACCAATGAAGAAAATAACGAAGAAGATAAGAGTTCTACAGCAGATGATGAGGCAAATAAGTCTGATCAAGTTGATGAACGTGATGCTGCGATAAATTATGATGGTGAGAAACTGCAGAAATACCTTGATAATGAAGTTGAAAATATTGAAGAGATGCAACAAGAAAGAGCTGCTGCAAAACTTGATTATATTGAAAGAGAGAAAATCAGACAAAAAGAGCAATCCAAACTTTTAGCTGAATCTTTTTTACTGCATGCTCAAAAAGCCAGTCAAGATTCCAACGAAGTTCGTCAAGAGGAAGTTTATCCAGAGGGTAAAAATGAAGAAACTCTGTCAAATAAATCAATTGAAGAAAATAAAGCAGGGCATGTAGATGAATCTGGAATTGAAATTGAAAAAGATTCAGTATCTGAAGAAGATTTAGACTCTAAATCTAAAGAAGGTGCTGGCTCAGAATCTAAAGAAGAAGATGACTCTAAAGAAGAGGATGAAAAACCAGCTGTTACAAGACAGTATGAAATAATAACCACTTCTTCAGGTGAGAAAAAATTCTTATTGATAAAAAGACCAGTTGTTTTAGATTCCAATAAAGATGTTAAGAATGAAAAGATCTCAAATGAAGAAGGTGCTGAAGATTCTAAACAGCCTGAAGCTGAGGTTTCTGATGGTTCTGGAATTAAGGTCAAAAAAGAAGATGGTGTTGAATATGTTTATGTAAATGGAATTAAGATTGATTCCAGAAAGAAGGTTGTTGATTCTTTAGGTCTTGAAGCTAAAAAAGATGAGCACCAGAGCATAACCAAAGAGGATATTTCTCCTGAAACTGAATTAGAAGATACTGAAACAACTGTCAGAAAAGAGTTGAAGAAAAAGAGCAGAAAGAAGAGAAGAAATAGAATACTTTTATGGGTTATTTTGATTATTGTTTTTGTTGGTGGATCTTATCTTTATAATTATTACAACACAAATAGACATATGCCATGGACTGATGGAAAGGCTGATATAGCATCTCAAGTAACATATACTGAGGTAAAAGTTAAATCACAAGTGACATCTCCTGAAGTGGATATCAATGGCTCTCTTGAAGCTTACGACTTGCAAGAAGTTGTATTGAGAGCAGATGGTGCTATCACAAGTATCAACGTTGATGAAGGTGATGCTGTAAAGAAGGGTGATGTTCTTATAACAGTTGATGATACAGATGAGCAGTATGTAATAGCAAATCTTAATTCAGAACTTAAGAGTGCAAAACTTACTGGTAATGCAAATAGAGTTAAATTGATTGAAATGCAACTTGAAACAGCAAAGAACAATTTGGAGTACACAAAAGCTACTGCAAACTTTGATGGTGTTGTAGCTAGACAGAATTGGACAATTGGTGATTATAACTCTTTAACTTCTTCTGTAAATAAAAGCATGATTATTGCTGATCTTTCAAAGTTCAAGGCCACTGTTCAAATCGATGAAATTGATATTGGCTATATTGAAGAGAACTCAAAAGCTGAGTTAACCTTTGACTCACTACCTGGAACAGTTGTTGATGCATATGTATCAAGCATTCCTATGCTTGGTTATTATTCAAAACAAGGTTTTGGTGTTTTGGATGTTGAAATTACAATCCCCGATCCTCCTAAGAAACTTAAAACTGGATTTACCTTCTCAGGTAAAATTGAAAGCGGTAAGGAAGAGAGCATAACTGTAGTAGATCAAGCAGCTATTGTTACCAGTGGAGATAAAACTATAGTCAAACAGAAAATGGCTGATGGCAGCATCAAAGATATTCCTGTAACAATTCGTTATTTAGGCGAGAATAAATGTCAAATCTTATCAGGCGATATTTATGTTGGTGATACTGTGGTGATTGAAAATTCAAAAACATTTGAGCAAGAAACAGCAGTTAATATTAACTAAGGGATTATGATGTCTAAAAGTGTAATATATTTAGAAAATGTAAAAAGATATTATGTGGTAGGTGATTTCTGTGTAAAAGCTCTTGATGGTGTTTCTTTGAACATCAACAGGGGTGAGTTCACATCAATCATGGGCCCATCTGGCAGTGGAAAGAGCACAATGATGAATTTAATTGGGTGTCTTGATACTGCAACAAGTGGTCTCATTAAGATTGATGGTGAGAGTACAAAAGGCATGAATGAAACTGAGCTTGCATATATCAGAAATAAAAAAGTTGGTTTTGTATTCCAGCAGTTCAACCTGCTTGGAAGAAAAACTGCTTTAAGCAATGTTGAAACTCCTCTTCTTTATGCAGGGATAAGTCCCAAGCGTAGAAAAGAGATGGCAATGGATGCTTTGGAAATTGTAGGTCTCAAAGATAGAATGAAACACAAACCAACAGAATTATCTGGTGGTCAGAAACAGAGAGTTGCTATTGCAAGAGCGATTGTAACAGACCCTTCAATAATACTAGCAGATGAACCAACAGGTGCTCTTGATACCAAAACAGGTGGGCAAATAATGGAATTGTTTGAATCTCTCAATCAGCAGGGCAGAACAGTTGTGTTTGTAACTCATGATGTGAAACTTGGAAACATGTGCAATCGTCAGATACATCTTAGAGATGGCAAAATAGTGGAGGAATACTGATGTTTTGGGAAAACTTCAAACTTGCATTGGATGCAATGAGAACAAGCAAACTTAGAACAGCTCTTTCTTTACTTGGAATAGTCATTGGTGTTGGAGCTGTTGTTGCTATATTGAATTTAGGAAGCAGTGTTACTGAAAATATCACAGGATCCTTAGCTCAAGGGGGTTCAGATATCATCTCAGTTTATCCAACTCCCAATGAAAGAACAAAGGGTGTGTTTGATATACAGTTCAGCGATACTCTGATGAATTCAACAGATGGAATTCAGACAATATCTCCTGTTATGTCCTCTAGAGCTACTTTAAGAACAAAAGAGAATACTGCAACAAGTTCAATGCTTGGATGTGAGTCAACATATTTTGATACACAGAATATAACTTTTGAAACAGGTCGTGGATTTACTGCACAGCAGAACATTGATTCCAATCAGGTTGTTGTACTTGGCTCTGATATCGCCAAGACTCTTTTTCCTGAAAGCTCTGCGGTTGGAAAGAATGTGACATTCATCATGGGTGATGATGGAATCATGCATACCTTTGAAGTTATTGGTGTTCTAGATGAAAAAGAGCAGTCTTATACAATGAGTTACAATGATTCTGTTTATATCCCATTGAATACTTATTCAAGAAGGCTTATAAACAATAAGGTCGTATCTACATACATAATTAAATTGAAAAGTGGATATGACACTGAAGTGGTCAGTGATCAGATCAATAAATTTATGGATTCTATAGTTGGAGCCGATGGTTATGAAACTTTCTCACCAGCTATGATTGCAAAGATGGCATCACAAGTTACTGCTTCATTGAGCATATTCTTAGCAGCTATTGCTGGTATTTCATTGCTTGTTGGTGGTATTGGTATCATGAATATAATGCTTGTATCAGTTGCAGAAAGAACAAAAGAGATTGGTATTAGAAAAGCATTAGGAGCATCTCCTTCAGTTATTCGTGGACAGTTTATTGTTGAAGCACTTACATTAACTCTTGTTGGTGGAATACTTGGAATAATTTTTGGATGTATTTTGAGCTATGCAGTGGTTAATATTGCTGGATGGACTTTAAAATTATCTTACAATTCCTTTATAATAGCAGTCGGCTTCTCAATGATTGTAGGTATTTTCTTTGGATGGTATCCTGCAATGATGGCATCTCGTTTGGATCCTATTGAAGCTTTGAATTATGAATAGAGGAAATAATGAAAAATAAAGAGCAACACAATTCAATAGTAGATGGAAAAGAAAGATTTTTTGTAATATCAGGATTGATATTGGCATATGTAGTACTGTTCATATTGATAATGGTATTGTTCAATGCTCTACAGGAGAGAGAGGATTTGAAACTTCAAACAGAAGCTGAAAAATCTTTCAATACTGTATTTTTCCATCTACAAGAAGATCCCGTTAGAGCAAGTAATGAACTTGCAGAAAATGGAATCATTGGTGTTGGTGTTTATACTAATATTGGTCGTAATATATTGATGCTTGGAAATGTTCCAAGAGTTTTATCTGCTGATGTTGCACCTGGTATCAGAACCGTAGAGGGTGAGTACAGCAGTGGAAAAGCTACATATGATGATGAAACAGGTAACATTGAATATGTACGTTATATAAATAGATTGACGCTTTTGCTTGATATAATTGATGATTCAATGGTTGATCTATCAAGCTTTACAGCGCCTACATTGCAGTATCAAGATGTACTGTATATTGTGTTGAATGGCAGCTCTTATCATAGGATATGCATGAGAATGAGAGCTTTTCAGGTGATAACTCTAATAATTTTGAGTCTTGTATTCATCGCAATTTATCATATATATATGAACAACAGAGGATACAGAGAGACCCTCGAAAAACAAAGATCTCTTGTTAATTTAGGACAGGCTGCAAGGACACTGACTCATGAGATTAAAAATCCATTGAGCAGCGTAAATATTCAGCTTGCTATCTTGAGATTGAAAGTAAATCCTAAATACAAACAGAACCTTGAAGTCATCCAGTCAGAGATGGATAGAGTCAAGGTTCTGACAGATAAGGTCAGTGAATTTTTATACAATCCTACAGGAGTACCTGTCAAAATTGCTTTGAAACCATTTTTCATGGATTTGATTTCAAAGTTTGAGACACCGGTGCAGCTGTTTATGGATGATGATTTTAATATTTTATTTGATGCAGATAGGGCTAGATCTGTATTTGAAAATCTTGTTAAAAATGCAATTGAAAGCGGAGATGACCCTCAAGTTGAGGTCATTGTAAGTCGTGGTTCAAAGGCTAAAACTGTAAAAATTGAAGTAAAAGATAGAGGCGTCGGATTACCAGATGGCGCAGAAGATAAAATCTACAATCCATTTTTCACTACCAAAACGACAGGTAGTGGAATAGGTCTTTCAATCTCTCGTCAGTTCATTACTGCGAGAAACGGAAGCATTATTTTATATCCACGTGAAGGTGGGGGAACAGTTGCAGAAGTAATATTACCTATTGCTTTGAAGTAACAATAACAATAGGAGAACGTGTTGTGAAAGTGTTGATAGTTGATGATGAAGTAAATATAAGAGACTCCCTGAGTCAGTTCTTTGCTGTTTATGAGATAGACAGTGAATGTGCTGAAAATGGTCTTGCCGCTCAAAGAATGTTATGTGAAGCAATGTATGATGCAATGGTTGTGGATTTGAAGATGCCAGGAATGGATGGTCTCACATTGATCAGATGGATGAAAGAACAGGGAATTGATATTCCTGTGATAATGGTAAGTGCACACGGTGAGATAACTGATGCAGTATCAGCTCTGAAAGAAGGTGCTGCTGATTATATTGTAAAACCATTCAATCCAGAAGAACTTGTTGAAAAAATTACAAAGATGGTTGAAGCATACAAGGTCACCAAAATGGTAGACAATGAACTTGCTTTTGAAAATTCATCATTCATTGGAATAGATCCAAAGATGAAAGAGATCAAAAAAACAATTGCAAGATGTGCCAAAACAAAATCAAATGTTTTGATCACCGGTGAGAGTGGTACTGGTAAGGGTGTTGTTGCTAAAGAGATTCATAGACAATCTTTTGGAGACAGTGGTCCTTTCCAATCAATAAACATTGGTGGTGTACCTGCCACTTTGATAGAATCTGAATTATTTGGTCATGAGAAAGGTGCCTACACTGGTGCCATTGCAAGAAAGCTTGGACTTTTCGAAGTAGCAAATGGAGGAACTTTATTTTTAGATGAATTGGGTGATCTTCCATTGGACCTTCAGGTCAAGCTGCTGACTGTTATCAATGATAGAGAGGTTCAACGTCTTGGTGATACTGTAAAGCGTCCCATTGATGTCAGGATAATTGCAGCCACAAATAAAGATTTGGAAGATATGGTCAGAAAGGGTACCTTCAGAGAAGACCTGTATTTCAGATTGAATGTACTGAGAATAAAGATTCCACCATTGAGAGAAAGAAAAGAGGACATCCCTCTTCTAGCAGCTTCTATATTGAAACGTCTTAAAGTTGAGATGGACAATGATCTTGTAGTTGGTTTCTCTCCAAATGCTATTGAAAAATTGAAAAGTGGATTCTATTATGGAAATGTAAGAGAGTTAGAAAATATAATTGAAAGAGCTCTTTTATTTGCCGATGATTCATTGATAAGAGAAGATGATATAACTCTAGATGATAATGTTGGCTTGCCTCATCAGATGACTGAACCTAAGATCTCAAGAACTCTTGAGGTCAAGAGTCTCAAAGAAGTGGAGAGAGAGAAAATTATTGAATCTCTTCATAGATGGTCAGGCAATAAAACAAAAGCTTCCAAAGAGCTTGGAATAAGTCGAAGAACTTTATTGAATAAAATCAGTGAATATGACATTGATGAATTTAAAAAAATTAAATAGATGAATATGGGCACATTCTTACTGAGAGGTGCCTATATTGACCTTTAGAAAAATATATAAATATGGAGAATGATAATGAGTGAACAATTACCACATTGGTCTTTAGAAGAAATATATCCCGGACCTGAAAGTAAAGAATATTTAGATGCAATTGAAAGCTGCAAAACAAGATGTACAGAACTTCAAAAAGATATAAAAGAGAATAAAGATGTTGTTGAGATCATAAAGATGTATGAGAGCATTCTAGATACATATGAAACACTCAATGCATATAGCTATGCTCTTTTATCAGTTGCAACTGATGATCCTAAGAGTTTGAAATCTGTTAACCAGGTATCTGAATTGTCTCTTTACGTAAATAAAGCCAATGTTGATTTCCTTAATTTCCTAGGTGAGAATGAAGATAGAGTTAAGGCTCTTACATCTGAGGGTGGAGAACTTAGCGAATATAATTATGTATTATCAGAGCTTTTGATTCAGAACTCTCATCTTATGAGTAAGGAGAAAGAAGAACTTGCATCTGATTTAAACAGATCAGGCAGTGAAGCTTTCTCAAGATTGCAGGAAGCTCTTGCAAGCAGCACAACAGTTGAATATCAGAACAAAAAGCAGACTGTAACTGATCTCAGATCTTTTGCATTCTCTCCTGATAGAAAGATCAGAAAAGAAGCATTTGATAAAGAACTTGAAGTTCTTACAAACAACAAAGTTGCATACGCTGCAGCTCTAAATGGTGTAAAAGGTGCTACAATAACTCTAAATAAAAACAGAAAATATGAGAATCTTGAAGCATCTTTGAGTGCTGCTAGAATTGATAGAGAGGTTCTTGATGCACTGATCTCTACATTAGAAGACAATCTTCCAATGTTCAGAAAATATCTCAAAAAGAAAGCAGAGATTCTTGGATTGGACGAACTTGCATTCTATGACATCATGGCTCCAATTACATCTGAACCTAAAAAATATAGCTATGAAGAAGCTAAAGATTTCATATTGAAACAGTTCGGTAGCTTCTCTTCAAAAATGAAAGATTTTGCACAGAATGCATTTGAAAACAACTGGATTGATGCAGAACCACGTTCTGGAAAGATCGGTGGTGCATATGATACTGCATTCCCAGATGCAGGAGTATCTCGTGTTATGTGTAACTTTGATGGAACATACAATGGTGTGTCTACAATAGCACACGAATTGGGCCATGGTTATCACGATAGCGTTGTTATGCCTTATTCAAGTCTTTTGAGAACTTATCCAATGACACTTGCAGAAACCGCATCTATCTTCAGTGAGACCATTGTACTTCAAGGTGCTCTATCTGAAGCTGATGATAAAGAGAAAACTGCTTTGATTGAAACATTCCTTCAAGATACAACACAGGTATGTGTTGATATTCTCTGTCGTTTCTACTTTGAAAGAGAGGTCTTTGAGAGAAGAGCTGAAAGTGAATTGACACCATCAGATTTCAATGACATCATGGTTGAATGTCAGAAAAAAACATATGGCGAATTATCAGAATATCATCCTTTGATGTGGGCTGTTAAAGGTCATTATTATATTCCAGATTTCTCTTTCTATAATTATCCATATGCATTTGGACAGCTTTTTGCTCTAGGTGTATATGCTCAGAAAGATAAAATGGGCGACAGTTTTGCAGAAAAATATAGAGAACTATTATCTCTTACAGGAAGTAACAGCGCACGTGATGTTGCAGCTTCTATTGGTTGTGATATTTCTTCTAAAGATTTCTGGCAGAGCGCATTGAATACTGTTGAAAAATACGTAAAGGATTTCATTGATGCAAATTAAGATTGATAGTGTTGTACAAGGTGGTGATGGACTTGGAAGACTTGAAAACAACAAAGCTGTTTTCGTTCCAGGAGCTCTAAAAGGTGAGACTGTAGAAATCACAATCACCAAAGAATCTAAATCCCACTGCAAAGCAAAACTAGATAATATTCTCAGTGCCAGCGAATACCGAGTTGAACCTATCTGTCCATTTTATGGGCAGTGTGGGGGATGCGATCTTCAGCATCTTGATGTTGAAGAGCAGGTAAGAGTGAAAGAAGAGATTCTTTTGAATCATTTAGAAAGATTTGGTAAACTTGATTTATCTGATGTCAAAATCGAACAGAGTGAAACAGGACCTGCATTTAATTACAGAAACAGAGTTCGTTTTCATGTCGATTTAAATAAAAAACGAGTTGGTTTTTTGAGAGCTGGTTCTAAAGAGCTCATAGAAATCGACAGATGTCCTATTCTTGATGATAAACTGAATGATGAATTGGCTGACCCTGTTAATATTTTGAAAGTTGCTAGAAACAACATGTTCAATAACAGAGGACGCGGTAAATATATTGAAGTCCCTGCTTTTGCTGGTGATGATGATGTATCATTTGATAAAAAGAATGTCAGCATCACTATAATGGACCACAAGTACACATTGAATGCCAATGTATTCTTCCAATCAAATCCTCAGATGCTTGAAAAAATGTTGAAATATGTTGTTTCAAATGTTGAAGAGGGTTCTGTTATGGATCTTTACAGTGGTGTTGGTACTTTCTCTGCTTTCCTTCCTGAGGGCACAATCTCTGTTGAAAAACAGGGTGAATGTCTATCACTCAGTAAGATCAATGCTCCAATGAGTGTTCCTTTTACCGGAGAGGTTGAAAATTGGAGCAAGAAGCGCAAAGATAGCGTTGATACCATAGTTGTTGATCCTCCTCGAACAGGACTGTTTGAGCAGGTTCCTCACATGCTATCGAAATTTGGAGCAAAACGTATAATATATGTATCTTGTAACCCAGTAACTCTTGCTAGAGACTTGAATCTTTTAACGGAAGAAGGTTATAAAGTAAGCAGCGTTAAGATGTTTGATTTTTATCCTCAAACTCATCACATGGAAAGTGTGGTAATTCTTAATAAATAAGACATAATATGAAAATTGTATAAGGCGATTGGTTAAAACGTAGGGGTTTTACTAGTCGTCTTATTTTTTTATTGTTATTATATAAGTATCTAATAACAAAAAGGATATATTATGGAATTTGATTACACTGTTCAGAATTTCAAAGAATGCACCGCAACTCATAAAATGAAGTATAAAAAATTTGATGAGGAAAGAAAAAATCTGGACTTTGGTGATGAAGAGTATGTTGAAAAACAGGCAAAAGCATTTGTTCAGTACTGGTTGTACAGTATTGAGGATCTACCTTCTACTATTGAAAACTTTTACAATCTTTTGGATGATAATTTTTCAATCAATATAAGCAATAGATTGGGTTCTATTACAGACAGAGAGGAAGCTATTTCTTGGATTGATAGTCTGAGACGAACTCATAGATACACCTATCACAAGATTAAAGAATTCCGTGCATGGCCAACTGATGATTATGATAGAGAACATCAGAAGATAAATGTCGAGATGACAATTGATTTTGCAGCTCTTGGTATAACAGGAAGTAAGATAAGCAACACAACAACATATCGATGGTTGATTGAAACTGAAGTAGATGATGAATATCCTAAAATTCGTGAGATGGAACTTAAAACAGTAGAATCTTTCGGGATTTTAAAATAGAGAATAAAACAAATCCACTCATAAAATGAGTGGATTCTTTAGCTCTACATGGTCTTTGAATAGATCAATTTATTGTCACCAGGTCTGTAGAAGTCCTTGATTTCAGCTTCTTTTTTGTACTCGCTTTTTTCATAGAACAGTCTTGTTGGTTTGTAAAGAGGAGTGGAAGATGTCTCTATATAGATCTTTTTTCCACCTTTGTCTTTAATTTGATTTTCTGTTTCTTGAAGAAGCATGGATCCAAAACCATTTCGCTTGAAACCTTGATCAACTGCTATCCAGTAAAGATCATAGCTGGCCTCTGTTCCCTCAATGAAACCAAAACATGTGTATCCTACAATTCCATTTTCATTTTCTAGAAATACAAATTCATATGAGCTGTGCTCCAAATCATCGAGTCTTTCCTGTAAAAGAGAGACTCCCATTTTTACCTCATCTTCAGTGAAAAATCCCGAAGATTCTAAAATGCTTTTTACTCTTTCTAAATCAGATACCGTTGGGTTGCAACGGAGAATATAATTATCCATTATTTGCCTCTTCAACTATTGATTTTATCATTTTATCATAATTCATGCCATACTGCTTGCAGGCAGCTGTAAAGCCACTATCACTTGTTATGCATGGATTGATGTTAACTTCCAGTACAAATGGCCTGTTGTTTTTATCAACTCTGAAGTCAACTCTCAAATAACCTTTGCCTCCAAGTTCTGTGTAACAGCGCTTGCTTATAGATTTTAACTGAGCAATCAACTCTTCGTCTTCTTGTAAAACATCGAAGGACCTTCTTGTATTTTTGTACTCAAAAGACTCCTCTTCCCATTTTGATCTGTAGTTAAGTATTTTGGGTTTGTTGCTTGGAAAATCTACAAACTTCATCTCTGCAATTGGAAGAACTGTCACTTTAGAATCTACTCTCATTACAGATACATTGTACTCTCTTCCATCAATAAAGTTTTCAATAAATAAGTTTGGATTGTTATCAATGAAGCTCTTCATCTCATCCTTACTCTTGAATATTCTTATTGAATCATCATCAATACCACGAGATGCTTCATCACTTATTGGTTTGAGTATGACCTCAGTTCCTATCAATTTGGAGCTAATGGAGTTGGTGCCTCTGTAATAAAACTCTGCAGTTGGAATTCTGTTTTTCTTGAGAAATTTTTTGCACAGAACTTTATCAGAGGTAAGAAATAGAGATGCACAGTTACCACCTGTATATTTCAAACCACGCTGTTCAAAAATAAGAGAAGGTAAGTGAAGTGAGCTGTTGCTGTTGAGTGTCTCAACTAAGTTGAAGATGACATTTGCTCTCTCTTCATCAATTATTTCATTGTCTCTTTCAAGATTCAATGAAAAAGAAGAGATCACCACAGAATGCCCCATTCTCAGAAGTGCTGCCTCAATTTCTTTTGCTTCTAATAGAGTATCTTCCTCATCTTTTGATGGAGAGGAAGATAGCTTGTCCATAAATAATAGAACTTTCATATACTCTCGTTTATATAATATTTTTTGATGCTATTCTAAAATTAGCACTATCCATGATTGCATTTATCAACTGTTGGTAGGATGTCCCTTTGAGTTTGCACATTATAGGAAGATCTGAATCTATAGGATTCAAGCCTGCAAGAGGATTGACCTCTAAGAAATAAACCTGATTGTGTTTGTCCATTTTTAAATCGACTCTACCACCATCACGGCAATCTAGAGATCTCCAAGCATCAAGTGCTACATCCTCGCAATCTTGTTTGATGATTCCATCAACAAGACTGTATTTAGCACAATCTAAGTAATCACTCTTGCTCTTGTAAGAATAAATACCATTGTCGCTTGATTTATCTATGTTTATTTCCATTGTAGCAATTGCTCTTGCACCACTTCCGTGGCCAACAATACCAACTGTGAATTCTCTTCCTTCCAGATACTTTTCAACAAGTATTGGTTGTTTGTATATTCTCAGTTGTCTCTCGACTTCTGTAGTGAGACTGCTTTTGTTTTTTACAAGAGATCTGCTGCTTATTCCAATGCCTGTTCCACCATAAAGAGGTTTCACAAACAATGGATATTTAATTGCAACATCTTCAATCTGCTTCATGTTGTTTACAACTGCAAAATCTGCTGTTGGAACACCAGCTGCTCTCACAATTGTTTTGGCAATTGCTTTGTTGAGAGCAGTGGCTAGAACAAGCTGAGATGAGAACACACAGTCAATGTTGTAAGCTTCTAAAAGAGCTGGAACCTGTGATTCTCTCGCTGTTCCATAGAGTCCCTCACATATATTGAAAACAAGATCCACTCTCTTGCCTTCATTTAGAAATTTGACAAGAGAGAAAATGTTTCCAATACGAATGGTGTTGTAACCATAATTCTGCAATGCTTCATCTAAAGCATCAATTGTGATTATGCTATCGAATTCTGCTACAAGTTCTCTGTCGTAGCCCTTTTTTAAATAATCATCTTTAAGATCGTAGGTTAGGCCTATAGTCTTCTTCATTACTGCATATCCTTTCCATCAGGATAGGCATAGACCTTTCCTTCGTAGTTATAAATGTATAAATTGTCTTCATCTCTTCCTTTATAATAATTAGGAAGAATTGGAACCTTACCGCCGCCCCCAGGAGAATCGATTACATACTGAGGTACAGCATAACCGCTTGTGAATCCACGAAGTGAGTGAATTATTTCCTGGCCTTTAGCTACTGTAGTTCTGAAGTGCTTTGATCCAACAATAGGATCACATTGGAATAGATAATAAGGTTTGATTCTGACTTTCAATAATTTATGCATCAGATCAGCCATTGTTTTATCATCATCATTCACACCTTTCAAAAGAACGGTCTGAGAGCCCATAACAACACCAGCATCTGCAATCGCATTGATTGCTCTGCTTGACTCTGGAGTTATTTCATCAGGGTGTGTGCAGTGAATGCTCAAATATAAAGGTTTGTAACGTCTGAATATGTTCAATAAATTTTCAGTGATACGCTGAGGCAATACCATTGGAACCTTTGTACCAATTCTGACCATATCAACATGTTCAATGCCACATATGCTGTTGAGTAGATATGCAATTTCATCATCACTCAAAGTCAATGGATCTCCACCAGAGATTATAACATCTCTAATTTCTTCATGCTCTCTTATGTATTGAATTCCGCTTTCCCAATGCTGTTTTAAAGTCTGAGTGTGTCCATCTACCATATGAGATCTTGTGCAATATCTGCAATAACATGAGCAAAATGCTGTTGTTAAAAATAGAACTCTATCTGGATATCGGTGAACAATGCCCTCTACAGGAGAGGTCATCTCTTCGGAAAGAGGATCTTCGCTTTCACCCTTACTTTTGATCAATTCATTTACAGTTGGCACCATAGTTTTTCTCAATGCTGAGTTCTGGTCATTTAAATCAATCAAACTCAAATAGTAAGGCGTGATTGCAAATGGGCAGTGAGTTGTTTCTGCATCCATTGCTTTTTTTTCTTCATCTTTTAGAGTAAGAAATTTGGAAATTTGTTCGTATGTTGAAATACGGTTGGCAATTTGCCATTTCCAGTTGTTCCAATCTTCATCGTTTACATCACTGTAAAACTTTTTCCTGAAGTCAGATGTTTTATCACTTTCAATTTTGTTTTGAAAAGATACCGCGGGATAGGTAGAACCTAAGTCTTGTTGATTAGATCCTCCATCGGCTACAAATTGGCAAGAACTGCCTTGGTTTCCATTCATGCTATGTCTCATAACAATTCCCTTCATATAAGAAAAAGGAGAGCCTTTATAGGTGCAAATTCATTCATAAAGAACCAAACTTGTCCTCAACTCTGGATACGAACAATATAGTATTCTTATTAAAAAAAAGCTACATTTTTTTTCATTATTTTGCATTATTTTTTAGTTAATTTTGAATGAAAAAAAAATAATAATTTAACTTATAATTTGAATGAATTTATTTGAGATAATTGCATTAAATAATGCATAAAATTCAATTATTTGTGGAATAATCATAAAAAGTGATATTATAAAAAATATTGAAAATTTGATGATTTTTTAATTAATTTTGCATATATAAAATTGTACTTAATTTATGAGTAGAATAATGTTAAATTACAGGTAAAATTACAGTGAAAGTTATCTCAGTTTCATCATCATTCAATGATGCATGAATCTTGCCTTTATGAGATGCAGCAATTGCCTGGGCAACAGACAGTCCAATTCCATAACCTTCGATGCTGTTGTTATGTGATTTGTCACCTCGATAGAATCTTTCAAATAAATTTGCAAGGTTTGAATTGCTTATTCCCTCACATTGGTTTGTAATTTTAAAAGTTGCATGTTTCTTGTTGGCTTTCAAAGATACATTGATAATTCCATTGCCTTTTGCATATTTTGTAGCATTCTCGACAAGAAGACTTATGAGCTGCTCAATCTTATCATGCTGTCCTAGAATGGTTATTCCTTCATCAACATCCATTTCAATTGTAGAGTGCTTGGAGGAGGCGAGTCCTTTGAAATCAGAGCAAAGCTGAACAGTTAGAGAGCTGAAATCTATCTTAACAGTAGATTCATCTTTATTTGATATGTTTTCAAGTTTTGACAGAGATAGAAGCTGCTTGATGAGTCCATCAAGTCTGATGATCTGACCTTTTATGCTCTTTGTCCAATCACTCTCACCATTTGCCATTTCAATTACTTCAACATCTGCAGAAATAACTGCAAGAGGAGTTTTGATCTCATGACCTGCGTCCATTACAAACTGCCTCTGTCGCTCTATGTTGTCTATATAGGGCTGTATTGCCTTGTTAGACAGCGCAATTATAAGAAGAAGTAGAATGAGAAGTCCCACAGCTGCAATCAAAACAGTGACGCTCCTTAAATCTGATATGGTTCGTAATATTTGAGATGCATTTATGAATACCAGTAGGGTGTCATCACCATCCTGTTTTACTGCAAACTTATAGTGAGATATGTAGCCATGCTTGCTGCCTTTTTTGAGAGCACTTTGGATGTAAGATTGTGCTTCTGAATCAGTTATCTCAGCTACATTATCTAGGTCCAAATCCAAAATATTTCCGTCTTCATCAGCTAGAGCCGAAAAGAATCTTGTTTCATACTTACTTTCAATTGAAACATCGAAACCTAAATCATTGGGAGCTTGCAAATAAAAGCGCTCAGGAAAGGAGCCTCCATTATCGAGAAGATAATCTGCCATTTTGTTCAATTGAGTATTTGAGCTCACGTAAACACTTACATTGATGATCAATGCAATAATTAAAATGACTATGGACATTGCTGCCATAGCAACAGATATAAATCTTCTTTGGAGGGTCTTTATCATAGAGATGCTACCTTATAACCTTCTTCCATTTTTATCAATTTGAAGCCAGCATTCACCGCATCAAGCTTGTTGTTTAGCATGGAGGCATAAAGCTCTATTTCCTTTTCTTTTGCATCAAGGCAACTCATGAAGGAATTGAGCTTTTCATATGGTATTGTTTTGTTTGGATTCTTTAAGAATAATGATAGAATTTTGCCTTCCTTGTTTGAAAGCATTATGGAAGATTCTGTTCCTGCAAGCTCGTAAGTTGCAATCGATAGTTTGACGCTTTTGTAGCTCAGATGTGAATTGGATTCATTGTTGGCATGTTTTATCATAGCTCTGATTCTGGCCAACAGTTCTTTGAATGTGAAGGGTTTTGAAAGATAGTCATTCGCCCCTGCATCGAGACCCTCAACTTTATCTTCAACCTGTCCTTTTGCAGTGAGAAGTATCACAGGAGTATCATTTCCTTCCTCTCTTATGTGCTTGAGAAGGGTTATTCCATCCATCTTTGGCATCATTATATCACTGACAATTCCATCATAGAAATTTTGATTGATCAAGGACAATCCCATCTTGCCATCATATGCTACATCCACTTTGTATCCACTCATCTCTAGCATAGCCTTAACGGCCTTTGATAGTTCTCTCTCGTCTTCTATTAAAAGTAAATGCATCAGTTCTCTTCCTTTATTAAATCGTAAATTGCTTGCATTGTTAAATCGGTTGAGCTCATTTCATCGGCACACCTTTTCAGCTCTGCTACAATCAAATCCTTATGCTTTATTTCTTTTTTATATTTCATCTGGTGCTCTAGAGAAGCCCAACTGTCCATTGCAATGGTTCTAAGTTGAATCTCAAATGTTACATCAGAATCTTTGAATTTTACTATAAGATGCAATGAACGATAACCATTGCATTTTGGATGCTTGATATAATCTTTTGATTCTATCAATTCTATATTTTCGTTTGAAATAATTGCCTTTGCAACCTGTTGAACTCCAGAAATATACGTGCAGACAATTCTAAATCCAACCAAATCGTGGATATTTGTGTAGACGCTCTCCATCGTCACAGGGAAGCCTTTTCTTTTAAGCTTATCTATGAGACTGCTTTCATCTTTAATTCTGCTTTTATAATGTTCAATTGGTGATATACCATTTTTATCTGTTTCATTCTTTATAATATTCTGGATGAGTGTGTTGCCTTTGCTTACAATAGTTTCGAGCTGAGAAATACGGTCACCATAAATACTCACATCATTCCTCCTATCTACTAATAATATAACCTTAAAAAGTCCAACTGGCTAGTAAGAATTTTGTACTACACAAAACTACATAAATCTCAAGGCTTTTAATAAGTGCATATAATAGCAAAATCTTCAGGGAATTGGATATATATTCAATATTTATTAAATAATAAAAGCAGAGAATGTTTTTATTCTCTGCTTGCTGTAAAAGAAAATTCAAATCTTCTTTTATGTATTTACTTATATTATATTAACTAAAATTATTTTCTCATTTCCCATTTATCACTTTTGAGACCTCGAGCTATGATTGTGATGAAGTCCTGAACATTGGTGACAATTGTTGTTGCTGCAAGTGATCCTCTATCGAGCAATTTATTTACCACAAATTCATCACTATCAACTGTGTAGAAGTATAGAGGACGAATTGTTTTATCTTTCATCATTCTAAATGAAGGAGTCATATTTCCTGTTGCAATGGTATGAAGCATTGTAGCAAGTGATATAACTGTGGTTGCTTTTTTTACCTGCTCTCTCATAGCACTCTGTGCTTCATAAGCATCAGATATAACTTCAGGAAGAGGACCATCATCACGAATTGAAGAGGCCAGAGTGATTGGTATATTGTTCTTTACACAAGAATATATTATGCCGTTATCAATTTTCTCATCCTCAATGAATTGCGCAATTGAGCCAGATCTTCTGACTTTGTTGCATATATCGAGATGATTGTAATGTCCAAGTGGCATACTTTCTTGAGTATATATATCTTGACCCAACGCAGTGTGGAAGTAAGCACCTTCAAGATCATGTGTTGCCAGAGCATTGCCAGCCATCAGACCTTGGCAATAACCATTGTTTATGATTGAGCTCATTGCATCACGAGCATCAGCATCAAAGCTGAATGCAGGACCCATGACCCATAAAACATGGCCATCATGAGCTTTTTCATATTCAAGAAGTTCGATTAGATTATCATAGTCTCTTGCATAGGATGTCTCACGAGATCTTCCCTGTCTAAAAACGAATTTCTCTTCTTTTTTTTCAATGGATTTGAAACCATCTGTCCAAACGAATATTCCATCTTCAGCTCTTTCTGTTCTTCCAACAATAACTTTATCACCAATTTTAACATTTCTGTTTTCAACTACAGATAAAGTATTGTCGTCATTAAGAACTATTGAGGAATCCATTCTGGACTCCTCAGCTAATATCCATTTACCCTCAACTTTACAATATTCTGGGAACATTGAAGTTGAGTGAAAATTATCTGGAACAACACCGTCTTTCTCTACCAGCACATACTTTGCATCTGGGGCATTTCTAAATTCTTCTGTTTTAAAATCCGGATGCCGGAATGTTGGCATTTCAAACATATATTGTTCCTCTTTTTATTTTAGTGTTGCATACATAACAGCTTTGATGGTATGCATTCTGTTTTCTGCTTCATCAAATACTACAGATTGTTTTGATTCAAACACTTCATCGGTGACTTCCATCTCTGAAACGCCGAACTTTTCTGCCATCTGCTTTCCAATGACTGTTTTTGTGTCATGGAATGATGGAAGACAATGCATGAATAAAGCATCTTTTTTAGCATAGCTCATTGCTTTGGCATTTACTTGATAAGGTTTGAGTATTTTGATTCTCTCTTCCCAAACTTCATCAGGTTCACCCATTGATACCCAAATGTCAGTATAAACTACATCTGCATTACTGCAACCTTTTTCTACATCTTCTGTTAAAGTGATGGTGCAATCATTTTCAGCTGCAATCTCTTTACATCTTTCAACAAGATCTTCTGCAGGAAATAGTTCTTTAGGAGCACATGCTGTGAAGTTAACACCAAGCATTGCACAGACAACCATCAAGGAGTTACCCATGTTGTTTCTTGCATCTCCCATGAAAGTGAAGTTGACACCTTTCAGGTATCCAAGTTTCTCTTCAATTGTCAACATATCTGCTAGCATCTGTGTAGGGTGGAATTCATCAGTGAGACCATTCCATACAGGAACCCCTGCATTTGCTGCAAGTTCTTCAACAAGACTCTGCTTGTAACCACGGTATTCAATACCATCATACATTCTACCAAGAACTCTTGCTGTATCTGCAATTGATTCTTTCTTGCCCATCTGTGAGCTACCTGGATCTAAGTAGGTGACACCCATTCCAAGGTCCATACCAGCTACTTCAAAAGAGCATCTTGTTCTTGTTGATGTCTTTTCAAATAGAAGGACAATGTTTTTACCTTCAAGGTATCTGTGTGGAACTCCAGCTCTTTTCATGTCCTTAAAGTTTTTAGATAAATCTAAAAGGTAACGTAAATCGGAACTCGTGAAATCTAGTAATTTTAAATAGCTTCTACCGCTAAGATTTGTAGGCATGATATTCTCTCCTATATTAATAATTCATGGTGTTTTTTTTCTGTCTAGAAACCACAATTAATGTCAAAATATTATAGCAATGTTGACTCTTATTCAATGGAAAAAATAAAACTGCTGAATAAATAAGTTTTTGATGATTAAATGAGATAAAAATCCAACTTTATTATTTTAAATAGAAGTTTTTATTGCTTTTATCCCTGTTTATACCTGAATGGATTGTGGTTCGCTCTCCAACCTTCTTTCCTTGATTGTAAGCTGTTGCATTGAGTCTGACCTTTCCGCTTCTGCCTTTTGTTAGATTTGTATTCTCAAAGTAATATTCAAGAGCCATCTCTTTGTTGTCGTTTTGGATGACCTGAAGAGCTCTGGTATCTTCCTCATTTACCTTTGTTTTCTTATTGAATCTTTGGCACATCTCTGTATAGACACCATAGTAAAAGCTCTCAATTGTTCTACCTTTTATAGATGTGTTCTTTTTGAAATCCTTATATTCCTTTTCAAGTTGATAGTTTAAATACTCATATATGTAGATTGCAATTTCAATCTGACTTTTTGTGCCAAAAACTCTCTGCAATCTATATGTGGAATCATCATCGTATGTATTTATTGGAAAGACTCCTGAAATATCACGAGTGAGCATCAAAAGAACCCGGTATCGTGTTGTCAGTCTTTTTGATTTACATAGAACTGTTGTGTAGATCAAAGTTCTATCAACCACAGATTGTATGTTCAACTCCGCCATCATCTTTCTGGCTTTTGTTAGAGCTGAATGGCTTTCATTGGCATTTGAAGATCCACTGAGTGCAAGCAGTTTTTTTATTTTAGAAAGTTGGGAGGATGTATCTTTACCAATCTCTAGAGATACCTTTGCATTCGTAAATTCAAGAGGAGCTCCTATTTTCTGCACTATATCTTTAAATTCTTTACTGTGTGTTGAATCTTCATTTATAATCCAATTGATGTAGTGAGCTGTCTCATGAAGGACAATTGAATCTAGGAATTCCATAGAAATATCATTCTCGAGAAGCCTTTTTGAAAGAACTATTTCCATTGTTCCGACAACATAATAACCAAGTTCTTTTATCTCTGAAAAATATATGTGTGAGATATTCTGTAAATAACAGTCATTACTTATAGAATTGAATTTTTCTACTGCCGCATTTGCTCGTTTTAGGAGAATGGAAATCAACTCACGTGTTCCCTCTCCATATATTTCTATTTTATGTTTCATTTGATTAAAATAAAATGAAAGCAGTGATTTGTAAATACAAAAAAAAGCCTAGTCAAAAAATAGTAGATTATTTATCTCCTGCCTTTTCAAATACCATATTTAAAGATAGTATGTAATTAAATTAAGATATATTTGGAGGTAACAGATGAAAGATGGATTTATAAAAGTTGGAACAACTTCTCCAATATTATATCCCGCAGATGTTATTCAAAATACAAAGCAAATTATTAAAGCTATAAAAAAAGCTGATGAAGAAAAAGTTAGAGTTCTCGTTTTCCCTGAACTCTCCATTACAGCTTACACTGCTGCAGATTTATTTCTGATGAATGATCTTCAAGATAGAGTCATGGATTCATTGAAAGAAATTGTAGAAGAAAGTAAAAAATATCCAAGCGTATTATCTGTTGTTGGTGCTCCTCTAATAGAATCTAACAAGCTGTACAACACTGCAGTTGTTCTAAAGAACGGTAAAATTCTGGGCGTCGTACCAAAATTGAACATACCAAACTATCAAGAATTCTATGAAAAAAGATGGTTCTCAACCCCTAAAGATGAAAACAAAAAAATAAAGTTACTTGATCAAGAAGTGATGTTTGGAACAAGACTTACATTCAGTGCAAATCAGATGAGAGATTTTGTTCTAGCTGTAGAAATATGTGAAGACCTATGGGTTCCAAATGCACCATCACAGAGACACTGTGTAGCTGGAGCTACTGTGATAGCAAATCCATCTGCAACAGATGATCTTGTTGGAAAGAGTGATTACAGAAGAAAGCTTGTTGAGATGCAAAGTGCAAAATGCATTGCAGCTTATTTGTATTCAGGAGCAAGTGAGGGTGAGTCCTCAACAGATCTTGTATTTACGGCTCACAATCTTATCTGTCAAAATGGAAAAACTTTCTATGACAGCGAAGAAGTAGATGACTTCAAGGTAATAAGTGATAGAGATAAAATTAATACAGCAATAATTGATGTTCAATCATTGGCAAATGATAGAAGAAAGATGAACACATTCTACAGTGATGTAGATGGCTACGATAATGTTTATTTTGATGTGGAGGTTGAAGAGACCTCAATTGAAAATATGCCAATATCACAGAACCCATTCATTCCTGCATCTAAATCTCAGATGAATAGAAACTGTGAGAAGATTTTGAATCTACAATCACAGGGACTTTTGAGACGTCTGAATGCAGCACATTGTAAATCTGCCGTTATTGGATTGTCCGGCGGTCTTGATTCAACTCTTGCATTGCTTGTGGCAGTGAGAGCCTTCAAAAAGGGCAACTTACCACTTGAAGGAATACATGCAATCTCAATGCCTTGCTTTGGTACCACCAAAAGAACAAAATCAAACAGTGAGAAACTTGCAACTGCACTGAAGGTATCCTTCAATGAAATCAACATAACAAAAGCTGTAAGACAGCACTTTAAAGATATTGGTCATGATGAAAAAGAGATCAATGTAGTTTATGAAAACTCACAAGCACGTGAGAGAACACAGATACTTATGGACATGGCCAATAAGGTAAATGGTCTTGTCATTGGAACAGGCGATTTATCAGAATTGGCTCTTGGTTGGGCAACCTTCAATGGTGATCATATGTCTATGTATGGTGTGAATTCATCAGTTCCAAAAACTCTTGTTAAGCATCTTGTAACTTACACTGCAAATAACAATGAAGATGACATCAAAGAAGTTCTTCTTGATATTGTTAACACTCCAGTTAGCCCTGAGTTGAAACCACCCACAGGAAATGGTGAGATATCACAGATAACTGAAGATCTTGTTGGTCCTTACATACTGCATGACTTCTTCCTTTATTATTTTGTACGTTGTTCATTCTCTTTCTCAAAGATATCAAGACTTGCAGTTCATGCCTTTGACGGAGTTTATGACAGTGATTTTATCAACGGATGGCTTGATACATTTATATGGAGATTTTTTGCACAGCAGTTCAAAAGATCAACCTTACCAGATGGTCCAAAAGTTGGATCTGTAACTCTATCCCCTAGAGGAGATTGGAGAATGCCAAGTGATGCACCATCAACTGACTGGAAGCGTTATAAAAAACACTCCAAATAATAAATTATTATAAAAAATATTTGAAGCCTCTCTTTTTTTAGATTGAGAGGCTCAATCTTTCTTTTTCTTCTCAATCAATGTTTTGGTTAATGGTGAATTATATGAATTATATCATTTTTTTTGCTGAGATAAGACCAAAATAGTAGGTTAAATCAATATTTAATTAGATAGCTATCTTGGTCAATATTTATGTTTTTTTGGAGAATTATTGATATATTCACTATAATTATGTAAAGTCAAATGCTTTATTTTATGTAAATATATATGTAAAATTGCCCTTATAATAATTTTGTATTGCTAAAATTAACAAACTCTGTAACAATAACTCTAGTCAGTTGTTGGTATATAATGTAGACGAAGTAAATGAAAACGAAAATGAAAAATATTTAAAGGCATTGCTCACCATTTTGAGCGGGAGATTTTATTATTATGAACAAGAAACTATTATCATTAGTATGCGCAATTTGTTTGTTTGCACCAGTAGCAGTTAGTGCTCGTGCATTTGATTTTAACATTGGAGCAACAGCTCAATTTCAAAATGATGTTACGACCGATTCTTTCGATGCAGAAGATCTAACAGATCCTGATAACTATCGTTTTGGTGCTGAAACAAGATTGAATTTCTTGTTGTTTGAAGTAGCAGATACAGCTTTAGTTGGATCAAGTACAGTCAATTCAGGTACAGTGGAATCAATCGAGTTTACCAATCACCTAGCAGCTGGTATCTATAAAGATATCTTTGGTGTATTGAGAGTTGGTTTACTTGCAGGTCCAGAATTTGAAATGAACATCACTGATGATGGTGTAACAGATGAAAATGGAGACGCTTTTGCATTCTCTGACATCTTTATGAAGTCTAACTTCACATACAAAGCTCATGTAGATCTACTATTAAGTCAATCATTGACTCTATCAGCATCATACACATTACCTACAGAATTTAACCTAGATGATTCAGACTTCACTAAATTAATTCCTGGTGATTCAGACTGGAGTGATGGCAGAGTTGGAATATCATTGTTACTTTTCTAAAGTAAATTTGACTAATAAATAATTATTGATTATTAAAATCAGGGTTTGTAATACACAATATTTGTGATATTATGAACCCTGTAATATTTTTAAAGAAGTATAGTAAAATTTCCAATAGGAGAGATTGATTATGGCAAGTCGTGGAATCAATAATATATTAGTTAAGCCCTTTATGGTGGCTATAATTTGCTTTTTTGCAATGTTTTTCTTTTTCCCATCCTTCAGTATTGAATATCTTGGGGTAGGATATGAACAGGGCTCTGTAGATAACAGTGATAAATTGAATGCTCTAAGTGATAAGGTAACACAAAAAACTGGTGCTTCCTTAGATGATGTAGTTGATGCAGCTAACAGTGATGCTCTTAAAAATTTACTGGATAGTGGCCTGCAAAGTGGACAGGATGCAGCATCAAAGATCTCTGATTCAGTGAAGGGCAATTAGGTGTCATATTCATTGAACTTTTTGGGTACAGGGACAAGTCATGGCATTCCTGTTATTGGATGTAAATGTGCAACATGCACATCAACAGACCCCAAAAACAAGAGATACCGCTCCAGCGTTTTATTTACAAAAGATGGCAAGAATTTACTCATTGATACCACTCCTGAATTCAGACTTCAGGCATTGAGAGCAAATATAAATGAACTTGAAGGCGTACTTTATACACACATTCATGCAGATCATGTACATGGAATTGATGACCTAAGAGTTTTTACAACCAAGACAGGTCTTCCAATATATGGCTCACAGGCTACCATCAATCACATTGAGAAGCACTTCACCTATGTAATTAAAAGTGAGACTGCATATAAAAAGGCAGCTGTTCCACATCTATATACAAATGTGCTTGAAGCATATAAAACCTACAATATAGGTGGATTTGAAGTGACTCCGCTTATTATATATCATGGAGCTATGCCAATTTTTGGATATCGTATATTCAACGTTGCATACCTAACAGATACCAACAACATTCCAGAAAAGACTCTTGAGTATTTGAAAGATTTAGATCTGCTTGTTCTTGTGGCACTTCAGCATAAAGAGCACAAGACTCACTACAACATAAGCAAAGCTGTTGCTATGGCAAAAAAAATTGGAGCAAAACAAACTTTGTTCACACACATAGCTCATGGACTGGAACATGAAAAAGATAATGCTGATTTACCACCAACTATGGCATTGGCATATGATACATTAGAATTGAATTTTGAGGAGTAATAATGCAGGACTTATTTAATGATAAAGATTTTGAAGATGGTAAGATTGCACAGAAAGAAAATAAAATGCCAAGCTTGAAAATGAAGAAAAAAGAAGTGGTGCTTAAAGAAGAACAGATAGAGGAAAGTGTCATAACAATGGATTATGAAGATGATGGTGTTGAAAGAAAGAAGTTCTACATCATTGATGGCTTTGGCTTGATATTCAGATCTTATTATGCCTTCTTCATGAATCCTCTATTCGATAAAGATGGTAAGAACTACTCTGCAATTTATGGATTCTTCAATTCATTATCAATGGTGATCAGAGAATACAAACCTGATTATCTTGTTGTCGCTCTTGATTCAAAAGGTCCCACATTCAGACATGATATGTATGATCTGTATAAAGCAAATCGTGATGCAGCACCCGAGGACCTCAAAGAGCAAATTCCTGTAATCATCTCACTTCTGGAAACAATGAAGATTCCAACCTATGCAAAAGCAGGTCTTGAAGCTGATGATATCATTGCATCATTGAGTGATAAAGCTGTAGCACTGGATCTTGAAGCTGTTTTATTCACTGCCGATAAAGATTTACTTCAGCTTGTTAACAACAGAGTGTATGCACTGCGTCCACCAAAGAAAGGACAGAAAGAATACAGAATGTTTGGTATCAGAGAGGTTGAAGAGGATTTCTTGATAAAACCAAATCAGATAATAGATTATCTGACATTGCTTGGTGATGCTGCAGATAATATTCCAGGTGTCCCTGGCATTGGATCAAAGACTGCTGTCAAGCTTCTTAACCAATATGGAGATCTTGATAATATCTATGCAAACATCACAAAACTATCAAAAGGCGTGAGAAAAAAATTGGAGGAAGGAAAAGAAAAAGCCCTTCTTTCTAAGAGTCTTGTGGAGCTATTTAGGGATCCTGAGATCTTGAATGATTTCAATTTGAAGCAGTTCTCTCTTGATAATCTTGATGTCGAAGCTGCTTTCCCATACTTTGAAAAACAGAAATCCAATTCCTTGATAGCATCTTTCAAACGACTGATGAGCAAAGAAAGTGTGAAGCAGTACAACAAAAGAGATATAACTGCTGAAGTGAATCAAGCTCTTGAAGAGGAATACAAAGAAAAGAATTCATCAGAACAGACTGTTGATGAATCTCTGTTGGGCACCTCCACTTTACATCCTCTCACTGATATCAAAGAATTGAGAGAGTTGTTTGAAAAGATTGCAAATGGTCCTGGTATCATGGCATTCGATACTGAGACAACCGGTATTGATACAATGGTATCTGATATGGTTGGATTCTCCTTTTCCTATGAGCCAAAAGAAGCATGGTATTTCCCTCTTGTATGTGGAGGAAAAAGAGTCTGTGAGGATGAACCTGTCAGAGAGGTCTTTAAAGAATATCTTGAGTCTGGACGAATTGGTATAATTGGTCAGAACATTAAATATGATTACAAGATACTATCAAGATTTGGAGTCAAACTTACAAACATTGTATATGATACAATGATTGCAGCTTGGCTTTATGATTCAAATGTTGGTATCTACAATATGGATGATCTGGCTCTTCGTTATCTGAATTACTCCACTGTTGAATTCAATGAAGTTGTACCAAAAGGTGGTCAGTTCAGTGATCTTCCTCTTGAAGATGCTGTTTTATATGCTGCAGAAGACAGTGATATAACATTCAGATTGTATAAAGTCTTTGACAGCTTCCTCGAGGAAAAACAGAAAAAGGTTCTATCAGATATAGAGATTCCACTCATTACAATTCTAGCAGAGATGGAGATGCAGGGAATCATAGTATCTAAAGAGAAGCTTTTGAAACTATCCCAGCTTTACGGCCAAAGAATTGATGAGATAACTCAAGAGATCTACAAACTCAGTGGATCAGAGTTCAACATCAAATCAACAAAGCAACTTCAGAAGGTTCTATTTGAAGATTTGAATTTGACTGTAGGTAAGAAAACAAAGACAGGTTATTCAACAGCAACTGATGTACTCGAATCAATCAAGGATGAGAGTCCCATTGTGAAGTACATACTTGAATACAGAGGACTCACAAAACTGAAGAGCACCTACATTGATTCTCTTCCTCTTTTGATCAATAAAGATACAAAACGTCTTCACACATCATTCTTACAGATTGGAACTGCAACAGGTCGTCTTTCTTCAAAGAACCCAAACCTGCAGAATATTCCAATAAGATCTGATGATGGAAGAAGAATACGTGATGCATTTGTTCCTAAAGAGGGCTGTGTTTTCATTTCAGCCGATTATGCTCAAATTGAATTGGTTGTTCTCGCTCACATGGCAGGTGATGAAGCTCTTCAGACAGCTTTCAGAAAAGGTGTTGATGTTCACTCATTCACTGCAGCTCTTGTTTTTGATAAGGATATTGAGGATGTGAGTCATGATGAGAGAAGAATTGCAAAGACAATTAACTTTGGTGTTATGTATGGAATGAGTGCATTCAGATTATCGAAAGAGCTTGAAATCTCACGTTCTGACGCAAATAATTTCATCAAAGCATATTTCTCTCGTTACAATGGCGTTGCAAAGTTCATTGATGATACTGTATCAGATGTAAGAAAGAAGGGTTCAATTGAAACTCTGTTTGGTCATCGTCGTGGTGTTCCTAAAATTAACAGCCGAAACAAACTTGAGAAGAATGCAAGTGAGAGAGTTGCTGTCAATTCAATAATTCAGGGAACAGCGGCTGAAATCATGAAGATTGGTATGATAAAGGTTGCAAAGGCTCTCAAAAAAGAGAACTTGAAAGCAAATCTACTTCTTCAGGTACACGATGAAGTCATTCTTGAAGTTCCAACTGACGAAGTTGATAAGGTCAAAGCAATACTCAAGGAATCTCTTGAAGGTGCAGTAAAATTATCAATTCCACTGAGATGCAGTATTGAAGTGGGCAACAGTTGGGGTGAGATGCATTAGGCCAAGTTATGAAAATAATAGGATTGACAGGTAAAGCATGTACAGGAAAGAATGTAGTTGCAAAGAAGTTTGAAGATAAGGGCTACTATGTCATTGATGTTGATAAACTCGGACATAGAGCCTTAGAAGAAAATAAAACTTTAATTGCAGATACCTTTGGTGATGTTCTTGATTCTGATGGAAATGTGGATAGAAAAAAACTTGGAAACATAGTTTTTGGATCTAAGGAAAAGTTGAAGACACTTGAGGGCATCACTCATCCTGGAATAAAGAAGATCATTATAGACCTGATAGAAAAAGAAAGTAATGACAGAAGGCGTGATATCATCATCAATGCAGCACTGCTTGAGCGTGGCAAGCTTGATGAATTGTGTGATTGCTTCATCTATGTTAAATCTCACTTTTTAGTACGATATTCTCGAACTAAAAAAAGAGATAAACGCAAATTTTGGTGGTTTTTTAAAAGGAATCTGTCACAGAGACATATCAGAATTTCGAACATAAAGAGAAAAAAAGCAGTGTATATCATAAACAACAACAAAGGAATTGATGAAATTTGTCGACAAGTGGACAATATTTGTGATATATTAAAGGAAAGACGTTATATTTAATATTATTGGTCAATAAAACCCTTGTCAAAAGTAATTCATTGGCGGATAATTATTGTAACAATTTTATAATCTGTATGTTTAGCTATTTATAGAAGTTGTCTACAAAGACTAAATTTCAATAATTGTAGGAGGATTTCCGTAACTTTATCGTTATGGTTGAAAATATTTATGAAGAAATCGACTCGTGTATCTCTATTAGTATTTACTATAGTTGCAGCAATTGCAGCGTTCGGTGTGTTATGGTATACAAGACCAGGTGCTCCAACATATGTGCTTGATGAAGCTAAAGCTAGACAGAATGTTCCTTTACTAGAAGTACAGGAACCTGCAATTCAACAGCCTCCGGTAGAAATTGATTTAGATTATGATACAATCACAGCAAAAGTAAAGCAAAATTTAGTTGAAGATGATGGCTTCAGTACCGTTATGGCACAGAGTGTATCTTCCTCTGCTTCAAACTTAGTTGATAAAAAAATCGATTCATTTAGAGATGAAATTGACACCAAGTTAGATGATCAAAATGCAAAATTATATGCAAAGATTGAAGAGGAACTTGCTGCAAATACTGCAAAGTTAATGAAGTTAATTGAAGATACAGATATGTATCAAACTCAAATTGATACAATTAATGATAAGATAAGTAGCATGAGCTACAACCTTGAAGCATATGCAGCAGATGTAAATGATCCTTCAAACTACTCTGTTGATATAACAGATTACATTCCTCAAATTGTTGATTCAATTCTTCCTCAGGTCACAACCAATGTCTTGGATGTTGTAGCTGATAACAAAGAAGCAATATTCAGTGATATTTACAGCATGAGTGAGAACAAAGATTTAAGTGCTGAAGATGCACAGTTGATTTATGAAACTTACCGTGACAATCTTGTAAAAGATATAACACCACAGGTTCTTGATAGTATTGAAAAAGAAGTCAATGCAAACATAAGTACTCAAATAGAGAGTGCAAAGAATGATGCAATTGCTGAATTCTCAAAACAATCTACAGTAACAACTGAAGCAACAGCTGAGATGGCAGAACCTGCAGTAGAAGCTGCTGTAGCAACAAAACCTGCTCCTGTTAAGAACTTTGAAGTAACAAAACAGGTTGATTCAACTGGTAATGTTACAGTTCCTTCAAAACCAACATTCGCTGGAAATGCAGTAAGTGAGAAGATTGTCAGAACCAATACAATTAGAATAATTGCAACTTCAGATGGTTCTGGAATACAGGATAGCAGCAAAGATAGAACTTCAGTTGTGAAGATGCCAAGTTTCTCTTCAACTCCAACTGTAACAGTTATGGACCCTGCAGTTTATAATGAAATGAGATCTGATTTAAGACAGAATGCAATAAACGATATTCTTGATATGATCAACTAATATCTCAGATAGCAAACAAAAAAAAGAGCAACTTCAAATTGCTCTTTTTTTGTGCTCTTATCATTTAAAATCAAATGGCTGTGATGATTAATATGTATCTGGATACTCTCGTCTCTTTCCATCAAGAGTTTCAAGAATCCATTTGTTTCCAACATGCTCTTTTACATAGCAATCTGAGAGGGGAACCTTTCCTCCACCTTGTGGAAGATCGCTTACAAAATTGGGCATTGCAAGACCTGATACTCTCTTTCTGAGCTCTCTTTCAATTTTTATTGTATCTCCCAAATTAACTCTAAGATGTGCTGTTCCTGAAACAAGATCACCTTGAAATACATAGTATGGTTTGATTCTGTTGAATAGGAGTTTGTTGCAGAGCTCCTCTTGAACATCTACATCATCATTTACGCCTCTCAACATCACTGTTTGGTTCAATGCAGGAATTCCCATATCAATAAATTTTGATATTGCCTCAATAGATTTATCACATAGCTCTCTTGGATGATTTACCTGAGTGAGCAAATAAAAAGGAGCAGTGCTGTGTTTCTTCAAGATTGAAAGCAGTTCATCATCAATTCTTTCAGGAGCTGTGATGACCATGCGTGTGCATATACGCATTATCAACTTAGGACTTCTCTCTCTGAATGTTTTTATCAAGAAATCAAGCTGTCTGTTTGAAAGAGTGAGTAGATCTCCGCCTGTTAGAAGGATCTCAGTTACCTCAGGATGATTTTTAACATACTCTGCAGCTTCAACTATCTCTCTCTCAGTTGCAGGTCCCACCATGTTTCCTGTGAAGCGTCGTCTGAAACAATGACGGCAGTACATAGGGCAGATATCTGTTGTAAGAAAAGCAACTCTGCTTTTGTAGCGGTGTACCAATCTGCTTGTGATGGAGTGATTGACCTCTGCAAGGGGATCAATGTATTCCATATTCTCTTCAACTTCTTCGAAGGATGTTGGGAAAACTTGCTTTCTCAGAGGATCATCTGGATCATTTTCATCTATCAGTGATAGATAGTGGGAGGTAATGGATATGGGTAAGCTGTTGTTACCTCCAGAATAAGAAGATTCAGCTTCAGTCAATTTAAATGACTGTTTCAATTGTTCAAAACTAGTTATATTTATCTTCATACCGATATTTTTACTTTATTATTCCATTTAAGTCCATCATTTTAAATATTTTATTTTTATTTTACCAAAAGCATGATAATATATAACCATTAATTATAAATAAGAAGGTTTTTTTTATGGGTAACGAAAAGAAGAAAGGTTTGAAAGGGTACTACCTGACGACGTTTTTGATAGGGTTAGGTTTTTTTACCATGGGACTGATGGATCCCCTGTATGATACATATGTTCCAATTTTTCTCTCCAGATACATAGATTCTAATGGTGTCATTGGCTCCATAATGACACTTGATAATATTGTTGCGATATTTATGATTCCTATATTCAGTGCTATGAGTGATAGGACAAGAACTAGAATTGGCAGAAGAATGCCATACATAATCACATTGCTTCCTCTAACTGCAGTATGCTTTGGATTGATTCCTTTCGCTGCAATGTATGCTCTTTGGGCTCTTATAGCTCTCGTATTCTGTTTGAATTTCTTCAAGCAGGCAGTAAGAGGACCTGTAGTTGCTCTCATGCCTGATATGATTCCAGGTGAGCTCAGATCCGAGGCAAATGGTGTGATAAACACAATGGGTGGTGTTGCAACCATCGTTGGTACTGTCGGTCTTGCTCGTTTCATGGATGTTAAAATCAACTATCATGGTGTTCCAACTGACAATATATTGGCTTTCCCTCTTGCAAGTATTCTTGTTGTGATTGCAGTTATTCTTCTGTTTATCTTTGTAAAAGAAAAGAATGGTAGCTTCACAGAAGAGGAGAAAGAGGAAAAAGCTCCTATAATTAAGTCAATTAAAGTTATATTCCATGAGAGAGATAAGAGTGCACTGCACATCCTTCTGTCACTTCTTTTCTGGTTCATAGCTTATCAAGGTGTTCTTCCATTTGTAGGAAAATACAGTGTTGAAGTGCTCAACACTTCATCAGGTACTGCAGCTCTTGCAGCTGGTATGGTTGGCATTGCTTATGCAATATTTGCAATTCCTTCTGGTAAATTTGCACACAAACATGGAAGAAAGAAAACCATAAGATTCAGCTTGATTGCTTTGGTGGTTGTTCTTTCAATGATCTATGTACACAGTCAATTGACACTTTCATGGAATCAGAGTGCAAGACAGTATTCCTTCTGGGCTCTTCTGTTCTTATTTGGAATTTTCTGGGTAAGTGTTGTTACCAACTCCTTCCCAATGCTTTGGCAGATGGCAGACTACAAGACAATGGGTATCTATACCGGTCTTTATTACTTCTTCAGCCAGTTGGCATCAATCATATCACCACCAATTACAGGTGCATTCATTGATTGGTTTGGCTTTCCATCATTGTTCATCTTTGCAGCAGCAAACATGTTGATTGCATTCTTCTTGATGGCTGGTGTTGATAGAGGTGAACCTGAAGATGATCCAATCGCATTGGATACTGAAGCGAACTAGTTTAATAATTAATTTGGATTAATTATTAAATTGTTTATATATCTGAGAAGCTATCATTTAACCTCAATCGGTTGGGTGGTAGCTTTTATCATCAATGTTAATTGAGACAGATAATTTGGACACAAAAAAAACAGGCTCTACAGAACCTGTTTCACAAATGGAAATAGTTGATTAGCTGTTAACTCTTTCAATGTATTCTTTTGTTTCAGTATTGACTCTAATTTTTTCACCTTTCTTGATGAAGATAGGGCATTTAACTTTAAGACCACATTCTGTTGTTACATATTTTGTAGCACCCTGAACTGTATCACCTTTGATTGCTTCTTCAGCATCTTCAACAAGGTAAACTACTTTTGGTGGTAGTTGAAGGTCTAATAATTCTGTTTCCCAGAAAGTACATCTGTAAGTTTCGCCATCTTTTAATAGTAATTCATAATCAGGGAAAGTACTCATTGGAACTTCGATCTGGTCATATGTATCTGTCATCATTAGGTGGAAATTTTCACCATCATTGTAAAGATACTGACAGTCGCGATCATCTACAGTAATTTCTTCTGCGTTATCTTGAGTTTTCATTGTTTCAGCTAAAATTTGACCTGAACCTGGGTTTCTCAATTTTAAACGAACGAATGCTGATCCTTTACCTGGATTTACGAATTCACGGTCGATACAAACGAAAGGTTTGCCTTTAATTAGAAGTGCTGTACCTCTTTCAATTTGACCTGCTTTAATCATGGTATATACTCCATATTATAGATTTGAATTTAATTTTCAATGTATGATATCAGAAAAGGGAAAGAAAATCACCCCCTCAATGTTAGGTATATTCATTTGACTCATCAATAATCTGTCCATTCCAATGGCAACGCCACTGCATTGTGGAAAGTTCTCAAATAGTGAGGCAAAATCTAAATCAACATCAGGAATAACAGTGCCAGTTTCAGATCTCTCACGAACCAGTTTTGCATATTCTTTTCTGTAATATTCCTCTATTTTCTCTACATCTTTCAATTCATCATAGCAATTTGCAACCTCATTGCCACCCATGTACATCTCCCAACGTCTTTTGTAAGGACCATCAGTATAGTTTGTCGCAAGACAGTCTATTTGAGATGGATACTTATCGAGGACCAGAGGTCTGTCCTGTGGTAGGTTAGGTTCCACAAAAGTTAAGAATATTCTGTTAAAAGTTTGCTCCCAAGTCTCTCTGCTTTGAGATTCGCTCAAGCCAAGCTTGAGTGCCTTTTCATACAGAGCTCTTTGAGATTGGCATTTATCTAGATCTATATCACAGTACTTCTTCATAGCTTCATTTACGCTCATGACTCTAAAAGGAGGCAGGGCATAATCAGGTGCATCTGGAAGATGGGTCTCTCTGATCAACTCTTCAGTCAATTCAATTGAATCCTTCTCATCCATACCCACACTGTAGTATTCAAGCATTGAAAACTCAATGTTGTGAATTCTACCTAGCTGCTCACTGTTTCTGAAGCAATGAGAGAACTCATAAATTGAACCAGAGCCCTGGGCTATCAAACGTTTCATGTACACTTCAGGAGATGGAATCAAATAAAGGTCTTTGGACCCCATGAATTCATTTCTGAATGTGGTTGAAAAGTTCTCAATTGTAGGTTCAGGTATCAAGTCCGGAGATAGAGTCGGTGTATCTACTTCTAGGTAATCTCTACTGTCGAAGAAGGACCTTATTGATGAGTACATCTTGGACCTAGATCTTGCTGCGTTTAATTTATCTTCAATATTCATAACAGATAGAGATATTATAGCTTAATCATTTTCATTTCAATACTTATTGAATTAATTGTATGTATATGCTTTAAAACGGACTTTAATTGCTACAGATTGTGAGGTAAATTGAAAAAGAAATAAATAAAAATAAGTAGTTTGGTAGGAATTAAGGAGTTCAAAGTGCTAAATCACACCATGTGTAAATGGAATTTTATTGAAATTTTAATATTATGTCTTTTCTAGATAAGAGATTAATGTGTATTTTGATATTTTATTGCTACCTTGGTAAAAAGATAGTTGTTATTATTGCTATTTTAATCCTCTATGCATATAATCGCACATATGGAAACCTATAATACAGATGATATAATATTTGCTCTAGCTACAGGCTGGAACCAAAGTGCAATTGCAGTAATCAGAGTCAGTGGACCTGAATGTTTGAAACATGTAGCAGAATGTTTCTCACGTCCTAAAAGTTTGATGAATGCTAAAAATGCAACTATGGTACACGGATATCTTGTATCAGAAAATAAAAATAAAATTGATGAAGTAGTTTGTGCTGTCAATACAGAAGGGCATGGATATACAAAACAGGAAGCTGTAGAGATATCATGTCACGGGTCCCTTGCAGTAATAAAAGCTATTCTAGAAGAATTAGCAAAACATGGAATGAGACAGGCTAAAGGTGGAGAATTCACATTGAGAGCATTCTTAAATGGTGCTTTGGATCTCACCCAAGCTGAAGCTGTTCATGAACTTGTTACATCTCAAAGTCAGATGGAAAGAGCATTGGCGCTTGGTCGTCTTGAAGGCTCTCTTCATGATAGAATTGAAGAATTGAAACAGCAACTTCTTAAAGTCATGACTGTTATTGAGATTCAACTTGATTACGCAGAAGATGAAATCGATGATTTTGATTTCCCTTCAAGTGACCTTGATGAAGTGATAACAGGCATAAAAAACCTTGAAGGTACATATGAAACAGGTCGTCTGTATGGTCAAGGTATAAAAGTTGTACTTGCTGGTAGCACAAATGCTGGTAAGAGCTCACTGTTCAATCTTCTGTTGAAACAAAAAAGAGCGATTGTTTCTGAAATACAGGGAACAACTCGTGATTACATAGAAGCAAGCACTCAGATAATGGGTGTTCCATTGAGATTGTTTGATACAGCAGGTCTCAGAAAGAGCAATGATTCAATTGAAAATGCTGGTATTGAGAAAACAAAAGAGCTCATTGATATGGCTGATGTTATTCTCTACCTCGTAGATGGTGCTGAAGAGGAAAGTGTCATTGATAAAAGCATTCATGACAATGAAAAAACAATCCTTGTTTATACAAAGAGGGATTTAAAAGAAAGAGAAGGCCTTTCCATCAGCACAATAACTGGTGAAGGTATCACAGAATTGTTTGAAGCAATAATAAACAAAACATCTTCATCACTTCTTATAAGTGATGATTCAAAGGTAATTGTTGAATCAGAGAGACAGCATGGTCTCTTGCTTGAGGCTCTTGCATCATTGAATGAAGCAGTGGCTCTGCAGAAACAAGACATTGGATTGGATATTGTTGCAGTTGAATTGAATTCAGCACTGACATCCCTTGGTGGATTGACTGGTGAAATAACACAAGATGACGTCCTAGATAAAATCTTTGGCGATTTCTGCGTAGGAAAATAGGATATATTATGGATTTTGATACCATTGTAATTGGTGGAGGCCATGCCGGAATTGAGGCATGCCTAGCACCTGCACGTATGGGCTTTAAGACTTTGCTCATAACACAGAATTTAGATGCAATTGGACGCCTTTCTTGTAACCCTGCCATTGGTGGACTTGCAAAAGGTAACATTGTAAGAGAGATAGATGCTTTGGGTGGTGAGATGGGTCACTTGATCGATAGCACCATGATTCAATATAGAATTCTTAACAGAAGAAGAGGACCAGCTGTTCAATCACCAAGAGCACAGGCTGATAAATTTGAATACTCTGCTCTTGCTAAAAGAACTGTAGAACTGCAGCCAAACCTCTCTCTATTTATGGATACAGTTGTAGATCTCATAATTGATGAAGATACCAAGATTGTAAGTGGTGTTATAACAGAACGTGGACACAAAATCACATCAAAAACTGTTGTATTGACCACAGGTACATTCATGGAAGGTCGTATTTTCATTGGTGAATATGATTCTCCATGTGGACGTCTTGGTGAAGTCGCAGCTATTGGTCTTGGAACAAACCTAAGAAAACATGGATTCACTCTTGGAAGAATGAAAACAGGAACTCCAGCACGTATTAAGAAAAGTTCAATCGACTTCTCAAAATGTGAGGAGCAACCAGGTGATGATCCAATGCCATTCTCATTTGATTATGAATCAGTGGACAGACCATCCATTCCATGTTATATAACTTGGACCAATGAAAAGACACATGAGATAATCAGAAAGAACATCCACAAATCTCCACTGTATGGCGGAAAGATTGTAGGAAAAGGTCCTCGTTACTGTCCATCAATTGAAGATAAAGTTGTGCGTTTCCCAGATAGAGAGCGCCATCAGATATTCATTGAACCTGAAGGTGCAAACACAGAAGAGATGTACTTGAATGGACTATCTTCATCACTTCCAGAAGATGTTCAAAATGCATTCATGAGAACACTGCCTGGTCTTGAAAATGCTGAAGTGTTGAGACCTGCATATGCTGTTGAATATGATTACATTGATCCTCTTCAGTTGCTGCCTTCTTTGGAATGCATCAACAACCGAGGCCTTTTCATTGCAGGACAGACCAATGGTACAAGTGGCTATGAAGAGGCAGCTTGTCAGGGATTGATTGCAGGTATAAATGCTGCTCAGAAATTGAAAGGTGAGGAACCTCTCATCTTATCAAGAGCTGAGAGCTACACTGGTGTTCTTATTGATGACCTTGTTACCAAGGGAACAAAAGAGCCTTACAGAATGTTCACATCCAGAGCTGAATACAGACTCAACATGAGACATGATAGCTGTGATCAACGATTGCTTCCTAAAGGTTATGCAGTTGGCCTTCAATCTCAAGAAAAACTTGAAAACCTTCAAGAAAAGATGAAGAAGATTGAAACTGTAAAAGAATTGCTATCTCAGAGGTCTTTTGAAAAGAAGAATGCATTGCACGCTCTGAAGATGCCTGAAATTACAATTGAAGACATGAAGGAAACAATTCCTGAGTTGAACAACTACAGTGAACCAATACGCTATCATGTGCAGCTTGATGTAAAATATGAAGGCTACCTTGCAAAAGAGCAGAGAGAAGTTGAAAGATTCTCAAATCTGGAAAACATCAAGATTGCAGATGACTTTGATTTTGAAAGTGTTTCTGGCATGAGTTCAGAAGGTATTGAGAAATGTAAAAAAATTAGACCAATCAGTGTTGGACAGGCAAGCAGAATCAGTGGTTTGAGAACAACTGATATTGCAATCCTTATGGTCCATGCTAAAAGATGGAAGAGTAGGAAATAATGAAATACGAAGAATTACTTTCAAGAATTGTAAATGAATTGGGACTTGAATTCAGTGAGGAGCAGAACAAGCAGATGCTCAGGTTTGTAAGTGAGATTGAACTTTTCAATCCTAAATATAAGCTGGTAGGTGCTGAAGGTGATGATATTTTGATTCGTCATGTAGGTGACTGTCTTGCAGCCGTTCCTGTTATAAAGAAATTGATAGAAGGAAAGGAAGATGTAACATTTGCCGATTTAGGTAGTGGAGCAGGCTTTCCTGGAATTGTACTTGCAATAGCTTTCCCTGATTATAAGTTTTCATTGATTGAGAGAATGAATCGTCGTGTTAGTTTCTTGAATAATGTTATCGTTGCCTGCCGATTGAACGGCAGAGTCAAAGTGGTACCTAAAGATATAAAAAATGTTGATGAGAAGTTCGATATAATAACATTCAGAGCTTTTCATCCATTGTTTGATATCTTGGATGATGTTGATAAGATCTGCAAGGATTCAACACATGTCTGTGCTTACAAAGCAAAGGCTGATACCCTGCTTGCTGAGCTTTCAGTTGTTGAAGATAACTGCACAACTAAATGGACAAATGTTATTGAGGAATTGGATCCTCCAATGTTTGATGCTTCAAGAAAGTTGTGTATCTTGCAGAGAGCAAAATAACAAATTTTACAATTTCATAAAAAAAGCTAGATTGATTCTAGCTTTTTTTTATGCCTTCAAAAATATATGTTTCAAATAATAGACAATCTGAAAAAAAAATTAAAATATTTTTATGAAGAAAATTTGATTGGGGTTTTTTATTGCAGTGTGCCTAACTTGGAAGTTTATGATTTTTTGAGCTCTCATCCATTGCTTGGATAATTCACTATATACCATGATTTTAGGTGATTTTTGATAAAATAGCTATCTATTTCAGCAAGACAATCTGTGCTGATTTTTGTCTAAAAATAATCGAAAAATATTTCTTTGAGTGGTTGCAATTATGGGCATAAATAGTGTAAGACTTAGGAGGAACCAATAATTTACCACTATATATGGTAAGTAGGGACAGAAGTCTAGATCGGCTAAAAAGCCTAGATTTTTGTTAAGTTGATTCTTGAAAAACTCTAAAATACACCGTAATTTGCTAAATTGTGGTTTCTATTGAAATTAATTGAAAATAGAGCCTCTATGGACCACTACGTGCTAAATTTTAAAGCTGTTTTTAGAATTGAGTTTCAACACAAATGAAGAATTGAGGAATATATATGCAAGTAGTTAAAAGAAATGGAAAAGTAGTAGATTTTGATATCAGCAAAATCATGTTAGCAATTGAAAAAGCAAACAAAGAAGTAGAAGATAACGAAAAACTAGGCATAAAAGAAATCCAGACAGTTTCTAATAATGTTGCAGATAGCATTGTTGAAGACAGCATTCCTGTTGAAGAAGTACAGGACAGAGTAGAAAATGAATTGATTGATGCTAAAGCAAAAGCACTTGCAAAAGCTTATATAAAATATCGCTATAAAAGAGCATTGGTCAGAAAGACAAACACAACTGATGAACATATCTTGAGTCTCATCGAATGTGAAAATGAAGAAGTAAAAGAAGAAAACTCCAACAAAAATCCAACTGTTGTTTCTGTTCAAAGAGATTACATGGCTGGAGAGGTAAGTAAGGATGTTACAAGAAGATTCTTACTTGATGAAGATATTGCAGAAGCACATGATCAGGGTATCATCCACTTCCATGATGCAGATTACTTTGCACAGCACATGCACAACTGTGATCTCATCAATCTTGAAGACATGCTTCAAAATGGCACAGTCATTTCAGGAACATTGATTGAAAAACCACATAGCTTTGCAACAGCTTGTAACATCACAACTCAGATCATTGCACAGGTAGCAAGTTGCCAATATGGTGGACAATCTTTCACTTTGAGTCACCTAGCTCCATTTGTTGATGTATCAAGAAAGAAGATCAGATCTACAGTAATTGAAGAGATGGCAATTGTTGGAAAAGAATACACAGAAGAAGAGTTAGAAAGACTTGTTGAGTTCCGTGTTAACGAAGAGATAACACGTGGTGTTCAGATGATTCAATATCAAATCATCACATTGATGACAACAAACGGTCAAGCTCCATTTGTTACTGTATTCATGTATTTGAATGAACTTGAACCAGGAAGAACCAGAGACGATCTAGCTAAAATCATTGAAGAGATGTTGAAGCAGAGAATTCAAGGTGTGAAGAATGAAGCAGGTGTGTTCATCACACCAGCATTCCCTAAAATTATATATGTACTTCAAGAGAACAATATAAAACCAGAGAGTGAATATTATGCACTGACTGAACTTGCTGCAAAATGTACTGCAAAGCGCATGGTTCCAGATTATATCTCAGAAAAAGTAATGAAAGAGACAAAAGATGGGGACTGCTACACATGCATGGGTTGCAGATCTTTCCTAACTCCTTACAAAGATGCTGAAGGTAAATCTAAGTACTACGGTAGATTCAACCAAGGTGTTGTTACAATCAACCTTGTTGATATTGCTTTATCATCAGAAGGAGATTATGACTCTTTCTGGAAGATCTTTGATGAGAGACTTGAATTGTGTCACAGAGCTCTTATGATCAGACATAACAGACTGCTTGGAACAACAAGTGATGTAGCTCCAATTCTATGGCAATATGGTGCTCTATCAAGACTTGAAAAGGGTGAAAAAATTGATAAATTGTTGTTCAACGGTTATTCAACAATCTCCTTGGGTTATGCTGGTCTTTATGAATGTGTTAAATACATGACAAGCAGATCTCATACAGATGAAGTTGCAAAGCCATTTGCTCTTAAGGTCATGCAGTACATGAATGACGCATGTGATGTATGGAAGAAACAGCACAATGTTGACTTCTCTGTTTATGGCACACCACTTGAATCAACAACATATAAGTTTGCAAAGCTTCTTAAGCAGAGATTTGGTGTTGTTGAAGGAATCAACGATAAGGGTTACATAACAAACTCATATCACGTTCATGTTACAGAACAGATTGATGCATTCACAAAACTTGGTTTTGAATCTGAATTCCAGAGATTGAGTCCAGGTGGAGCTATCTCTTACATTGAAGTTCCAGATATGAAGAGCAATATTCCAGCTGTGATGTCTGTTCTGGACTACATATATGAAAACATCATGTATGCAGAATTGAACACAAAATCAGATTTCTGTCAGGTATGTGAATATGATGGCGAGATGGAAATTGTAACACAAGAAGACGGCAAACTTGGATGGAAATGTCCTAACTGTGGTAACACAGACCAGAGAAAGATGAATGTAGCTAGAAGAACCTGTGGTTACATTGGAACTCAATTCTGGAACCAAGGTAGAACTGCTGAAATTAAAGATAGGGTACTGCATCTATAATGAATTATGGTAATATAAAATATTGTGATATAGCAAATGGTGAGGGAGTCAGAACAGCTTTATTTGTTTCTGGCTGCCGCAATCACTGTGAGCTATGTTTCAATCCTGAAACTTGGGATTTTAACTATGGCAAGCAATTCACAGAAGAGACAATCAAGCAGATAATGACTTCATTGAAGCCAAACCATATAGCTGGCCTCTCACTTCTTGGAGGAGAGCCGATGGAAGAGGAGAATCAAAAAGTTCTTTCTGAATTGGTGACTTTGGTAAAAGCTACCTATCCAAAAAAAACTGTATGGGCCTACACTGGCTATCTGTTTGATGTTGATTTAATTCCTGGTGGAAAGAAGTACACTGAATACACAGATGCTCTTTTAGCTGGAATTGATATTCTTGTGGATGGTAAGTTTGTAAATGATCTCAAAGATATAACCTTGCAGTTCAGAGGATCTAAAAACCAGAGAATAATCAATGTTCAAAAGAGTCGTGAATCACACTCAACTGTCATTGAAACAAGATTTAAATAAACAGCAAAGCAAAATATAAACTCTATGGAGCGAATATTTTGCTTTTATTTTTTAGAGCCTCATGGAATTTATTCCTTTAAGCATATTTTTAGTGGTGTCTCACACAAGTAATTTCTGAAGTCATCTGTTTTGATCTGCCAATCAAAGACAGATAAAATTGTATTGCAATCAATGAGCTTACTTATTTCTTTGATAGTAATGTATTTATAAATTTTTTCCCATAAAATTAAATTATATGTTATTATATATTAAGTTATTTAAATAAATGACAAATTCAGACTTAATATATTGGAGGAGAAGTATGGATAAAAATAAAGATATTGAAGAGTTGTTGAAAAAGGTAGAGATCAAAGCAAAAGAGATAAAACCAGGATATTACTTTACATTGCAGAGTGCCTACAACAATGATGAAGAGTGGTTCTCATATTCTGAAGAAGTCAGAGCCAGTGTTGGTTTGAAGTTCAAAGAATTCTCTAAAGATTGCAACAGTGGAATTGAAACCCGTGGTAAGAACAATTTGAACCAGACTGTTTATAAAGTGAGCTAAATTATAATATTATTTTAAGAAAATATGGAGTCAGTCCTAAATAAACTGGCTCTTTTTTTGTCTCTATTTTTATATATGTAAATTAAATATCTAAATTGTCAATTTTCATGCTATTATTAGATAAGGGAAATAATTAGAAGGGAGACACACTTGATGGATGATAAACATAGTGACTTTAAATTTAAAGACATTACATTTGATGAAAGTACAATGCAAGCAGCAAAACCAATAAGAACATTATTTAACATCATGGGAATCATCTTTCTATGCATGGGACTGTTCTGTATGTTCTTCACAACAGTCATCATTATGAACTGGCCATCTTTCTTGATGCCTGTTTCAGTGAGTATAACCAATGCAATAATTCCTTTTGTCTCTTATACTCAGTCAATTGAGGGAATCTATCCCACAAGTTCATTTCTTCTCTTTTTAGCATTCATCATGTTTTCATTAAAAAATAGGAAGTTCTTCTCAGCCTCTCAAACCTTGATAGCTGCAATTGCAATATTATCTTTTCTTTTTTATCTCTCATACAAAGTTTGACACATTTCATTGATTGTCTGAGATAGGATATCTCTTTGAAAGGAATTTTATAATTCTGTCGATATGTTTATTTTTTTATGGTATTATAGACTCATTGAAAAAATTTGTTTCCTTTTTAATTAAAGGTTGTTATACATATTAAAGAGAGACTGTTGTGAAAAAGAAAATAAAAGAGGATGAAAATCCCAAATTAGATACAAAAAGTAAAGGTAAGTCTACAAAAAGAAGTAGAAAAGAAATCAAGGCAGAGAAGAAGGCATCTAAAAAAGCGCCTGACAAATCGGCAAAAAAAGAATCTCCTCCTCTTTCAAAAAAGAATGAGAAGAAAAAAAGAGATAGTTTGCTCAGAGCCAACATCAAGATTAAAAAACGCAAAAGTAAGATCCTTTTGATTCTTGGTGTGGTTTTCATCATCTTAGGATTTACAAGCATTGCAACTACAGCAATCGCTGTATTGGGTAAGCCATCTTCTCTTCTTGATATTTCAAGCATCATCACTGCATTGCTCAAGCCTCATTTTTCGTTTATCACTGGCTCAACTGTTGGTTTGATTCCAACATCAGTTGTGGTGGCCATCATCGGTTTTTCATTTCTATCAATCAGAAAACACAGACCATTTGCAATCATTCAACTGTTCTTATCAATGACTTCAATATACACACTCAAACTGTTATCAGATCAAGCATATACTGGAAATGTTCCTCAATATCTTGTTCAATATTTTGAGAACAACAACATCTCTCCAGATCTGTTCTCTGCAAAATTGATAATGGTCCTCATCTGTGAGGTTGTCCTCCTTATGATAATATCTCCTATCTGTACAATTCTTAATGAGAAGTATCAAACTCGCTTGATTAAAAATCAGATTGAGATTGAAAAGAAGATCATTGCAAAGCAGAAAGAGGCTGAAGAGGCCAATAAAGCACGCATTGAGAGTGAGAGACTTAGAGTCAAACCTCTTACAAACGACAGCACACATGGAATTGATATTCCAATTCCAATCGATGTTCCACCTCTAACATTTACAGACAAGAGCAAGGTCTACGATGTGAATCCTACAAAACAGAATATCACACAGTTCAGCAATGTTCCTGATTCAACGGAGCCCAAAATATCACGTGCTGCATCTTCTAAAAAGTCAGAGACAAGTGATAAAAAAGCAAGTCAGTCAAAAGATGCTGTTAAGGATCATCAGACTGTATCGCTTTCAACGCTTGAACTTGCAAAGAAGAATGTTGAAGAGAGAATGAGAATCATCAACGGTAAGAACAAAAAAACTGGCAGAGAGAGCACTCTTGAAAGGGCAACCAAAGATAATTCAATTCCTCCTTTGAGCAAAGCTGTGAAGGATTTTACTGAACCATCTAAAGAAGAAGTTCAAAATGTTAAAAACATTACCAATAACTTCTTCTCTGCAAAGAGCAGCCCCGCAAAGGCAACAAACAGCAGAGGTGAATCTAGATCTTCAGTTGAAAACATCATGGCAAGTGGTCATCTTGTCAATGCCACTCAGATGAATCAGGGCTCAAAAGAGAGCGCTGTTAAAACAAAGTCGAATGACAGTGGTTCTTCAATATCTCCATTCATGAATGAAATATTGGAGAGAATAAATGAACCTGCTAAAACTGCTACATTTGAAAATGCTACAGTGAAGAATGTGAATTTCTCTGGTGGCAATAAAAAAGACAGCAAAGAGAGTGGGGGAGGGGTGAGAGAGAAATCTTTCATCGACCAACTGACCACAAGTATGTCCATGCACAGACCAGATGTCACCGATGTAGAGGTGGAAGACAGCAGCAAATCATCTGATATGCCTGAGATACAATCAAATCAGAGATATCATGCAATACCTCATCCAAGTGAGAGCGAGATTGCTGATATGAAGAAGAAGAGAGAGAGTGCAGCTGTTACATCACAGCTAGCTGGTAATGGTGATGCAAGCAACATTGAGAGACCTTTAGGTGAGAATTCAGTTGCAGTTGGAAACTACAACAGCACTGCAAAACCTGTTGGTGGAGCAAGGCTTGTAGATGAAAAAGAAGATACTGTAAAAGAAGTTATCGAGGAAGAAGATGATCTTGAATCTGCAATTGCAGGACTTGGTAGCTCAAATGTAGTTGAGAGTGCCAGAATAAAGTACAGATTCCCACCACTTGATTTGGTGAAGGACTATCCTGTCACATCAAATGTAATTGATGAGACAACAAAGAATAAAGCTGTACGTCTGATTGAGACTCTTGCGGAGTTCAAATACAATGTCACGCTCAGAAATATTGTCAAAGGTCCAACAGTCACAATGTTTGAGATTGTGCCAGATCCTGGTATCAGAGTGAATTCAATTACAAATTTGAGTGATAATATTGCAATGAATCTTGCCGCCGAAAAGGTAAGAATTTTGGCTCCAATTCCAGGGCAGACAGCCGTAGGTGTTGAGATTCCAAATCCAAAGCGAGATATTGTGGGATTCAAAGAGATTCTCACCAAAACAGATTTTGAAAAAATGGCCATTCCTATGACAATCGGTCGAAATCTTTATGGACAGTGCAAGATGTTTGATGTTGCAACATCTCCTCATATGCTTGTTGCAGGTTCAACTGGCTCTGGTAAGAGTGTGTGCATAAACTCATTGATATGTTCAATTCTTTATACAAGATCTCCTAAAGATGTGAGATTGATAATGGTTGATCCTAAGGTTGTTGAGCTCACTATTTACAATGATATTCCTCATCTTCTGACTCCTGTGATAACAGAAACAAAGAGAGCTCTTAAAGCTCTTGATTTCTGCATAGATGAGATGGAAAGACGTAATAAGATGTTGGCACGTATGAATGTAAGAAACATAAAATCATACAATGAAAAGATCAAAACAAGTAAGTTGGCTGTTGTTAAGATGCCTTATATTGTTGTGATAATTGATGAATTTGCTTCATTGATGAGCACAGCTGGAAAGGATCTTGATGATAGAGTTGCCCGTCTGACTGCAATGAGTAGAGCCGTTGGAATACACCTTGTGTTTGCAACTCAGAGACCATCTGTTGATGTAATCACCGGTGTCATCAAGAACAACCTTCCAACTCGTATTGCATTTGCTGTTACATCAACTCAGGATTCAAGAACCATAATAAGCAGCACAGGTGCTGAGAACTTACTTGGAAAGGGCGACATGCTCTTGAGTGAGAATGGTAAATCTGTATCAAGACTTCAGGGCGTGTTCTTGAGTGATGATGAAGTTGAGAACATTGTTGAGTTTGCAAAATCTCAGGGTGCAACAGATTACATTGATGAATCATACTTTGAAAGTTATGAGGAAGAAGAAGATGATTCTTATGATTCATCCTCTTCAGCAAATGATGAAGATGACCTCTGGTCTGCTGCACTTAAGATTGTAACAGAGAGAAAGAGTGCATCAGCATCATTCTTACAGAGACGATTAAGAATAGGATATAATAGAGCTGCAAGGTTGGTTGAGGAGATGGAGGAACAAGGAATTGTTGGACCTCCTAATGGCTCAAAGCCTAGAGAGCTGCTTAGATATCCAGATTTAGATAATATGTAAAGGATAGAAAAATGGTTGGAACACATGCTATTAAAAATGGTAAGTTGGTCAAGATAGAAGACGCACTTGTCAATGTTACCAAAAGAGAGATGCAATTCAGTTATTCAATTTATGAATCACTCAGAGTTGTGGATGCCAGAGCAATATTTTTTGAAGATCATATGAAACGTTTGAAAGGTTCTGCACAGGGACTCAAGATGGATTTGATATTCTCAGAAGCAGAAATAAAGAGCTGGGTAAAGCTTCTTATAAAAGCTGATGATATTGATAAAGCATCAGTTAGGATTTTGGTGATTGGAGGACCTCAGAGTGAGATCTTCATAACAGCATCTCCTATTCTCTCTTATGATGAATCTCTATATAAGAATGGAATTATAACTTATTCCTATAAGGGTGAGAGACTTTGGCCTCAATATAAAACAAGCAATCTTCTTATGAGCTACATGGCACTGAAGGATGCAAAAGACAGAGGTGGTTTTGAATCCATCTTAGAAAATCGCAATGGAGAGCTTTTAGAAGGAACTCGTTCTAATTTCTATGCATTCCATGGTAATGATTTATACACAGCTCCTGACGATGTTGTTCTATCTGGAATAACTCGTATCCGTGTCATGAAAGCTGCAAGAGATCTGAACTTCAATATTATAATGGAGTCTCCAACTCTTGAGAGAGTCAAAGATGGTTTTTACGATGAAGCCTTCATAAGCTCAACATCAATGGCAACCATGCCAATACAGAGTCTTGATGATCATAAGTTCTCAGGGAACTTTGAGAGATGCATGAAAATGCATGAGATCATAAGAGACCTTGAAAAGAAAGACTGATGAACAATAAAAGTGCAGAATCCAATGGATCTGCACTTTTTTTAAACTATTATAGAGCTAAATTATTTTATTGTTATTGAATGAAGCATGAGCTTCAGATCCTTCACTATTAAATCACAGAGCTTGTAGGTTCCCCCCTGCATGCACCAATCTAAAATATCGCCTCTTCCTAGGCGCAAGCACATCTCAGCTATCTCTGTTTTATTCGTATCTTCTTTGAAATAACCCTGATCAATACCTTCCTGTATTGTCTGCTCAAGTGTTGTATAGAGCTTTCTTTCATGACTGTAGGAGTAATCTGGTTTTGAAGATATGAGCTGATAATAAGAGCCTACAATCAATAAAAATCCCAACTCATCCTGCATTATACAGGCTGACATCTCAAGAAGTCCTAAAATTTTATCAATTGGGGTTGCAAATTCCTTGCCTTGAAGGTGTTCAAATATCTGTTCATCTACTAACTGATAGGTTTCATCAATGATGCTGTCCTTAGAAGAGAAGTAGTGATAGAACGTTCCGAGCGATATATCAGCTGCCTGACATATCTCCGTGACCTTCACATTGGTGTAGCCTCTTTCTTTAAATAAAGCCATCGCAATTCCTGTAATGTGCAATTTCTTGGCCCTAGCGCGCTTTTCTCTATTAGTTTGATGTTTCATAGTAATGATAATATCAACTTTTCCCTCCATCGTAAAGCTAGAATAAAACCATAAAAATTATATGAATATTCTTTTATCAATAATAATTTATTTATTTATTGACAATTTAACTAACTATGTTATCCTTACAAAAGTAGAATTCAATTCTAGAATTTGGTTCTATATTATTTTCACAAAAAGAGGTTTTTATGAATACATCTGACAAAATGGCCAAGATGCCTTCTTCACTCAAAGTAGTGCTTTTTGCTGCACTATTTACATCAGCAGCTCTGCTTACAATGTTCCAGCCGCTTTGGGCAAATATCCCGCTCAATATCGTCATTCCAATTTTACTTTTGATCTTCATGAAGATGGTGTTTTTTGAAAGAATGAAGCTCACCACTCTCATCTGCATGAGAGCTCTTGTAGTTGTTACAATTTTTGGACTTTTTTCAGGAGAGACCTGTGTAAAAATTGTATTGGTTCTTTGGATGATAAATATTCTTGAAGCAACAATCACAGATCTCAGCAAGAAGCATTATTTCAATGCGGTAACAGGTTTTGCTCTGACTCTATCACTCTTCACTTTCTTCACAAAGCAAAATCTAGGTGCATGGAATGGCGTTTACTACACCCTGTTCTATAACGGAAATATTGGAACAATCTGTTGGATTCTATCTTACACACTATGGAACTGGATCTTTGTAAGTTATGATTTCTCACCAGCGATTGCTAAATTGCACATGGCAGTGTTGATCTCACCAATCATTGGAGCACTTCTTTCAATGAATCCTGGTGTTTGGTTCATCCTACGCGGAAACAGTTTGACAGCTGCAGGTGTAACTGAAATTTCTTTTAAAGAAAAAATTGAGAGCTCTCTTGAAAGCAATCGAATGACAGACTTTGTTAGAAATACTCATTCAACATCTGTGCAGGTGCCGTTGATGATATTGAACATACTTCTTGTAGCAATTCCTGCTTTTTTCATTTAATTCAATTTGAGAGTTTGACTCTCTGAAATATATACCATCTAAGATTTTAGATGGTAATTAGCAAATTATTTAATACTGATATTAATTATTTACAGTTATTATAGGAGGTTAAAGATGAATCATTATGATGCCATTATAATAGGCGCTGGTAACGGTGGGTTATCGAGTGCAGCAAGATTAGCTACAAAAGGTAAGAAAGTTCTAGTTCTTGAAAAACACAACATACCAGGTGGATGTGGAACCAGCTTCAGAAGAGGTCGATTTGAATTTGAGGTTGCTCTTCATCAGCTCTCAAGCATGGGTACTCCAGAAAAACCGGGAGATCTACGTAAGTTGTTCAAAGAATACGGAATTGAGGACAAGATTGATTGGATTCCAATCAAATCTCTTTATCAGATAAACCTTCCAGGTGGAAAGAATCAATCAATTCCTGCAAATAGACAGGAAGCTGAGAGAGTACTTGGTGAGAGTTTTCCAAAAGAAAAAGAGAACATCAAACGTTATTTTGAAACAGTATACCAATTTCACAATCAGACAAACGCATTCATGGAGATGCAGGCAAAATCAACAGGTGAGCCTAGTGAATTCAAAAAGCTTCTTGTAAAGAGTGTCTTCGCTAAAAAATTCCCTGTTCTTGCAAAGTATGCAATGTGCAGCACACAGGAGGTACTTGATGAATTCTTCGAAGATAAAGAACTGCAGCTATGTTTGAGTGCATACTGGTGTTTCATGGGAATGCCACCAGAAAGATTCCCTTTCTCAATTCTTGCAAGATGTACAGCAATATATATTGAAGATCAACCTTACTACCTAAGAGGTGGAAGTCAGGTGATCTCCCAAGCTTTGGCTGATAAAGTTCGTGAGAAGGGTGGTGTTGTTTCATATAATTGTGGAGCTAAGGAAATCCTTGTCAAAAACAAGAAAGCCTATGGAGTTATTGATGATAAGGGCATTGAATACACATGTGATGATATCATATCTGGTATATCCCCAATTGATACATACTTCAAATTGATCAAGAAAGAAGAAGTTCCAATGAGTGCCAAAGAGTATCTAGCAGCATATACAGTTGGTATCTCTGCTCTTACTTGTTTCATCGGTCTTGATTGCACACCAGAAGAAATTGGTTACACAGATTCATTCAATCTTACATACGCAAACCTCGACTGCAATGAAGTTTTCCAGAAAGCATACACTCTTCTTCCTGAAACAGATCCACTGATCAACACATGTTACACAGTAGATGATCCAAAAGTATCTCCTAAAGGAACAAGTGTTATATCTGCAGGTACATTGAAATTTGGTAAGGCATGGATGGAATTATCACCAGAAGAATATCATAAAACAAAATATGAAGCTGGTAGCATAATAATCGATCGTCTTGAGAAGATGTATCCAGGATTGAGAAGCCATATTGAAGAGATTGAGGTTGCAACCCCACTCACTCACATGCGTTATCTACATCATCCAGAAGGTGCTATTTATGGTTTTGAACAGGATTTAAAATCATCTGTATTCTTCTTTCCAAGAGAAGACCAGATAGATAATCTTACATTTGCTAACGGATGGGTCAATATCTGTGGATTTGGTCCTAACTACATGTACGGTGCACAGGTTGCCGACAGAATTTTAAACAGGGAGTCAAAATAATGGCTGATTTAAAAGAAATGATCATCACTACCATGCCTCACGGCAAGGAAGTATTGCAAGAAATAAAAGACAGAAGAAAAAGTGGAACAGATTATCGACTTGAGGTTGGTAAGATTGAAGCAACAGTTGGAAAGTACCACAAAAAGAACATCGATTTGATTGTCAATAAAATAATTGATCACGGAACTCTTGCTAGAACCATCCGTTTCACTGCAAAAGAGGGTGTGCTTCCTATCTTTGAAGCAGGTCAATATATCAATGTATTCACAGAAATTGATGGAGTGAGAACATCTCGTCCTTACTCAATCTCATCTTCTCCTCTTCAACGCTCTTACTATGAAATCACAATTGCAAGAATCAAGACAGGTTTTGTATCTGATTACTTCATTGATGGTGTAAAAGTTGGAGATGAGTTTACAGTCAATGGTCCAGCTGGTAACTTCCATTACAATGCTATATTCCACAGCAAGAAGAGTGTCATGATAGCTGGAGGAAGTGGTATCACTCCTTTCATGAGTATGTGTCGAGAGATCTTTGATACTCGTCTTGATAGAGAGGTTCATTTGATCTACGGCTGCCGTAACAGTGATGCTGTATTGTTCAAAGAAGAGCTCACATCTCTTTCAAATCAGTATGATAACTTTACATTCTCTCTTGTTCTATCTGAACCTGAAGAGGGCTACAGTGGCTGCACAGGCTTCATCGATGCTGCTTGCATATCAAGCTTGGTTGAAGATATCAAAGGAAGTACCTTCTACATCTGTGGTCCACAGATCATGAATGACTTTGTCGTCAAAGCTCTTGAAAGCTTGAATGTAAGAAAAGCTATGATCAGACGTGAGATGTTTGGTTCAAGACAGGATATCGAGAATGAACCTGGTTGGCCTAAAGAACTCACTGGTAAAGAGGAGTTCACAATAACTGTAGATGGTGATACGAAAATCAAAGGTCTCAGTGGTGAGAGCATTCTAACATCATTAGAAAGAGCCGGCATTCGAATGAATGTATGCTGCAGAAGTGGAGAGTGCAGTCTCTGTCGTGTGCAGCTGACAGGCGGAAATGTATTTTTAGCACAAGGAATGCTTCTCAGATACGCAGATGAGAAGTTTGGATATGTGCATTCCTGCAAAGCCTTCCCTATATCAGATGTCAGCATCAACTTGTAGAGAAAACTCAAAATTTAAATTCTAAGAGGAGAACAT